>CATKAP010000361.1 GCA_949746255.1 uncultured bacterium | reverse complement strand
TTTCAACTATGCACCACTTCCCATAGAACAGCAGTATTATCAGTGTATCGCGGATGCGGAGTATATGTGCGGTGAATCGGAGCCGGAACAGCCCCAGGAATTATAAAATTGAATACGTGGTAGAATAGCATTGACATTTTGAGTTCCGTTTAGTATAATACTTATAGGAACTCAAAAAGTGAGGTGATGAAGTTGAGTGCCAAGATGGGCAGACCCCCATCCAGCAATCCAAAGCAGAACGATATTAAGGTTCGTGTGGACGACCAAACACACGAAAGGCTGCAAAAATATTGTGAAGCAAATGGAATCACTAAAGCAGAGGCAATTAGAAAAGCGATAGTGGAAATGCTGGACAAATGAAAAGGAAGTCCGCACCGACCAAAGTTTAGACTTCCTTCAGCAAATCAACCGCCGAAACGATTGATAAATCTATTCTATCACATCAATTCGGCTAAATCAATCGAAAAGGAGCCGAACCATGAAAAATTCCAGAGAAATCCCAGAAATAAAAGAAGTAAGCCAGGAGGAAATCCGGGCATTGAGCAATAATCTGTTTGAACTGTATGCAGTCCTGGAGACCGCATCCATCGCCCTTTATAATCTGCAAAGTGAGCCGGAGGCGATAGGCAAAGCTGTGACTATTTCATTTGCGGTGGAAAAAGCAGCTAAGGACTGCGAAGCGTTGAAGGCTGTTGTAGACGATATGGCAGAGAGAACCAGATAGGCATATAAAATATCCCGGGGTGCGGAATAACTGCTCCCTGGGGCTGTATGGACATTGAAAACTGAATAAGGAGGAAAAGGCATGGAAGAAATGAAAAATGAAATCATGAAGCAGGGGGCAGTCCAGGAGGAGTCGTATAAGAGTGGTTCCGTTCACTACATCGACAGCCGGGAAGTGGCAAAAATGGTCGAAAAGGAACACAGTAATTTACTAAAAGACATCCGCAGGTATATCACACAAATGGGAAAAGTAAAAATTGACTTCTCTGAATTTTTTATCGAATCATTATACCGTGTTGAAGGCCAGAGCAGAGAATATCCGTGTTATCTGGTTACGGAAAAGGGTTGTGAATTTATTGCCCACAAGATGACCAGTGAAAAGGGCACAGCATTTACTGTGGCGTACATAGACCGTTTTCACGAAATGAAAGGTGCGTTGGAAGGTCAGCAGGATTCGGCTTTACGAGAGTTTCTAATCCAGCAGTCAAAATTTAATCAGATGGTGATGGAACGCTTTGAGAAGATGGAGAATCGGAGCGTTGGAATTTCTTCCCAGAATCCATTTTCAGTCCAACAGGACGTGATAGACCAGCGCATGAGGGCGCTGAACGGCCTGGTAGACCAGGTGGCGGACTTGTGCAGCATGGAGCGGAATAAAGTCCTGCACTTCCTGTACAAGACCATGCAGGAGTGCCTGGGGGTGACGCTGAACCCTTACCTGATGGTGATGAAGACGGAGCGGGGGGATGAAAGCATCTGTAACTTGCATGTGATAGCCAGCGTGGATAGGCTCTATGAACGGGCGGCGGAGATGTGCCAGGATGTAATTGATAGGAAAAATTTATTTGATTAATCGGAGGTAAAAGTATGATGGCATGGGCTGACGAAAGAATGGCGGAGCTGATGGATAAGGGCCGCAAGAACTGGGACGAGAATGACTGGGAGGCTTATCACTACATCGAGCAGACAAGGTTCGAGAGCGGATATTATGATGATTGAGGGGGGTACGACATGGCAAAGGGATTGAGCGGAGTCGGAGAATTTACTGCATTGCTGACAGCGGATCAGCGGAGGTTAGCGGAGCGCCTGGCAGAAATCGAGAGGGAGGATGCCGATAGATGCGCTGGCTGCGGA
>CATKAP010000360.1 GCA_949746255.1 uncultured bacterium | reverse complement strand
TTTCGATCTCTTTGTTCAGGGTGTCGTTGCCGGTTTCCGCCTGAAGGACCAGGCCCTTGCCGACGATGTTCCGAACAAAGGGGCCGATTACGGAATTTGCCATGCCGCTGTTCCGCTCCAGGTCCCTGGCCCTGGCCCGGACAGTGTCCCGGCTGTAACGGTCGGTATATTCGGCGCTCTGGTTGAAGACACGCCAGTTGGCGTTGGTCCTGCCGTGGCTCCCGGCGTCATAGTTCCGGTACTCCTGAAGGACCTGCCGCCATGCTTCCCGCTGCGCTCCAGCCTCCGGGCTGAAGTAGCCGACGATCTTGTCTATCAAATTCACGCCGTCACCTCCCCTCAAAAAATGCGACGTAGGTATCCCCGAACAGGGGGGTGGGGGCTTCGTTGGCGATTGCCGCTTCCAGTTCGTCCCGCATAGCTTTCAAGAGGGCCAGGTCCGCCCTGCTTACGCTCCGGGAACCGAGCTTGTAGCTCTGCCCGCCGAGCAGCACAGCTTGGATAGCCTTGTTTACCTCCGACAGCCGCTGCTGGGGGGGGTATTCGTCACTCATGGGGCATTACCCTCCTTGTAACCAGGATTCGTTTTGGCCGATCCAGTTTTCCTCCGGGGTGGGGGTGGGGTCCGGCTTTGCCTCTGTCCTGGGCTGCACGTTGGTATCTTCCAGGTGGAAGTACCGAGCGCCCAGGATGTCGGCGGCGCACATGGCGTAGACCTCGCAGTCGAGATAGTGGTTGTCCCCGTGGGAGGCCTTTGGTACCCATTTCTGAATGACCCGCTGCCCGCTGCGCTCATTAACCTTGTGTTCTGCGGTGACCTGTTCCGCATACTCCCGGTCGCAGCCCTGGTAGACCATCCAGCTGGCGCTGCCGTTTTTCCGGCGCATTCGTCCGGCGATCATGTCCTTATATTTTCCGGTGTCGATGATGGCCAGGTTCATCCCATAGGCCCTGCTGTCGGTTTTGTTGACCTTCGAGAGCTTGAAGTGGGTGTCCATTGGGTGGGACGCTCCCTTGCTGGGCAGCGCCCACTCCGAGTTGAGGGCGCAGAAGTCATAGACCGCATCGGTGTTGTCGCCGCTGTCTATGAGGGCCAGGGCGACCACCAGTTGCTCCCCATTCCCCTCCCGGACATACTGAAGGTTCATGATGTTCTCTATCTCCGAGAAGTTGTGGGCTTGTCCGTGGGCTATATTCTGCGAGGTGAGGTGATTGCCCCAGGCTCGAATGGTCCAGTAGACCGTGGTTTCCTGCACGTCCACTCCGGCGGTCAGCACTTTGGCCCATTCCGGCACCGTGAATTCCGGCAGGTCCGTCTGGCGCTCCAGTACCAGGTCGGCGTTGGTTTTGAGCTTCGTATCCTCCCACGGCTCCGCAAACCAGGAATTGGTGAAGTTCTGGAAAAGGTCAGGATCATCCTTGCTGGAAAGGAATGCTTTCACCATCTCCGAGAGGCGAACAAAGGGGGAGTATAGGGTGTTGATCCAGTAGGCGACCTTTCGGGCCGGTTTGGCCCGTTCCTCTACCACCCGCCACTCGCCCTGCCGGAGCATTTGGGGTTTATGCTGATCGGTGATGATGCCTCCGCACTCCTGGCAGATATAGGCGGCAAGCTCCGAGCGTTCGGTGTTGCTCATGCCTTCGTCCGGGAACTTCACCTGGTTCCACTTCAGTTCGATGTACTTCCCGCAGTGGGGGCAGGGGACAAAGTAGTGCTTCACTACGTCCGCCCCCTCCATGGCCTTCCAGATGTGGCCGGTTTTGAGGGTAGGGGTAGACGTGATAAAAATCTTCCGGTTGTGGAAGGTCTTGGTCTCACCCCTGATTTTAGATCTTCCTGTTAGAAACTCAGCTTTCCCTGCGGGG
>CATKAP010000359.1 GCA_949746255.1 uncultured bacterium | reverse complement strand
TATATCAAGGATTTTCATAACGTTTTCCGAACCTTCGTACACGTTAAACATTAACCCTACTTCTTCGTTTTCAGTTTTTCCTCCGTAATAAAGGTTTGTATTTTCATAAGAAACTGCGGCGGCGTTTCCGTTAAAATATCCAACTAAAGAAACGGCAAGTACAATTACCATTAAAACGGAATTTGTCAATATGGAAATTAATTTATCTTTCAATTAGTTTACCCCTTAAAATTAAATACTATTTATATAATATTAATTAAAAGGGCGATAATTGCTATTTATTTAAGTTTTATAATAGTTACTCCCGTTTCGCCTTCGCCGTATTTTCCCGACCTAAAACTTTCAACGTTTTTATGCTTTTTCAAATGTTCGGCTATTGCGTTTTTCAG
The DNA here is from genome assembly GCA_949746255.1 of uncultured bacterium. Classification (GTDB taxonomy): domain Bacteria; phylum Bacillota; class Clostridia; order Christensenellales; family Borkfalkiaceae; genus Coproplasma. The sequence goes on along the minus strand of CATKAP010000359.1, from coordinate 3,392 downwards.
TTTTCCTGTGCCTACTCCGTGTATAACTTTTATTTCTTCGAGATTATCGGTTACAGCTTTATCGATAAAATTATCCACTTCATAAAGCGCTTCCGTAACGGTTAACCCGAGAACGTTTATTTCCAATACGGGAACTTCTTTCGGTAAATTTTTTATAAGCTTGATTTTTTGCTTCGGTTTTTCCGGATAGTTGTTTTCGGCAATAATAAGTAATTCTCCGCTTTTAAGCCGCATTTTTATACTACCGCATTGAATTTCCGCTTCATCTTTTTGCCGGGAATAGTTTAATACTAAGCCCGTCGCGTCGATTTTTTTTATATAAACTTTTTTTCCTGTAACTAAATTGTCTCTTGTTGCCGGTACGTAATCGTTAACGGTTCTTTTATCGGGCTCTTCGTCGTACGGAATATCTTTCAATTTATTCTTTATTGTTCTTGCAGCGATTAAGTCGCTTTCAGAAAGAGTTTCTTTTTTAAATATTTTTTCTATCTCCGCAAGCATTTCTTCGGCTTGTTCCGTTCTCTCCGCAATAATTCTTCTGCTTTCCGAACGGGCTGAACGGTTTATTTTTTCTCTTTCTCTGTTGAGTTCTTCCGCATGAATATTAACTTTTTGTAATTTTTCCCGCAACTCAAGTTCTAACCGGTTAATTTCAAGAAGCTTTTCTTCGGCTTCTATTCTGCTTTCTTCAGCGCGGCGCATAACTTTTTCAAAGTTTTTAGCGCCTTCTGAAAGATTGTTTTCGGCATCAGTCAAAAGCTTTTCGTTCATACCAAGTCTTCGGCAGACGGCTAATGCGTTACTTGCTCCGGGCAGCCCCGATTTTATACGATAAAGCGGTTTTAAAGTTGCGCAATCGAATTCCATACTTGCATTTTCTATCTTGTTTACGCTGTAAGCGAATTCTTTCAAAGTAGTAAAATGGGTAGTTACTATGCCTTTTGCGCCACGCGACAAAAGATGATTTAATATAGCTTTGGCTATTGCCTGACCTTCTTCAGGATTAGTTCCGCCTCCGGGCTCGTCTATAAGTACAAGACTTTTATCAGTTACATTGTCGCAAATGTTTATAAGCGCGGTTATATGCGAAGAAAACGTTGAAAGTTCTTCTTCTATGCTTTGACTGTCGCCTAACGCGCAAAAAATCCGGTCAAATACTGAAACGCAACTTCCTTCCGCAGCAGGAATAAAAAAACCGCACGCCGCCATTAAACAGAATAAACCAGTCATTTTCATTGTGACGGTTTTTCCTCCCGTATTCGCTCCGCTTAAAAGCATGAAATCAAATTCCGAACCTAATTCTACAGATACCGGTACAACCTGATTTGTCGAAATAAGCGGGTGTCTGCCTTTTATTATGTTCACATATCCTTTATCGTTAACTCTTGGTTCGGAACATTTAAAAACGTAACAAAATTCGGCACGGGCAAATAAAGAGTCAAATTCGCATAGAATTGAATAGTCTTCTAATAATTCTTCGGACTGTTCCCCTATTTTTTTTGAAAGCGAACGCAAAATAATTTCAATTTCTTCGCGTTCGTCTAACGACAACGCAATAAGCTCGTTATTTAATTCGAGAACATATTCCGGTTCAATAAAAAACGTAGCTCCGGTTTTGGATCTGTCGTGAACAAAACCTCGTACATGGCTTTTGTGCTCGGCTTTTACAGGAATCACGTATCTGTCGTTTCTGATTGTAACTATTCCGTCCTGTAAATACTCTGAATCTTTGCCGGTAACGTATTCGGATAGTTTAGCGCGTATTCTTTCATTAAGATTTTTGATTTTTGAACGTATTGCGAATAATCTGTCGCTCGCAGTATCCGCAACTTCTTCGCTTGAAATTATTTTTTCAGTTATTTCCTTTTCAAGATTTTCGGAAAAATAAAGTTTTGACGCAAGAGACTTTGTAAGCGGCAACTCTGCGTCGTCGATTTTATTTATGGCGGTAAATAATTCTCTCGTAGAACGGAGAAGCCCGGCACAGTCCAAAAGTTCGTCGCAAGATAGCGCAGAACCTTTTGCCGCGCGTATAATTTTCTCTGTCACGGCTCCAAAACTTTCAGGTTTTACAATACCGTAAAAATAAAGTAACCGGCTACATTCCGCAGTTAATTTTATTCTGCGTCGAACTTCGTTTATATCCGTAGACGGTTCTGCTTGCAACAGCAGTGTTTTGCCTCCTTCGGATACAGCGTAATCAGCCGTGGCGGATAAGATTTTATTAAGTTCTAATTTTTCACAATCAACAGTTTTCATTATTATTTTATCGGTTGAACAGAGTGTCCTCGGGTGTAATTTTTAAAAACAGCAGTTAATTTTGTTGTATCTCTTACATTTTTAACTATAGTTTCAACATTATTTTCCAACGTACAATCCAAAAAAATTCCCGTATCGCTACAATCGGAAATTAGATTAGCACAATTAAAAACTTCAAAACGGCAACTTCCGGCCGTATACCTGCGCAAAGGAAATTTTCTTCCGTCCGAATCTGTAAGCTCATAAATTTTGCGTCTTTGACAGTTCGCGCATTTTTTTTCAAAAGGACAATATATCAAGTCCATAATTTTGATATTTCCCGCCGTTAAATAAAATGTGTTCTCTGTTTTTATGGACTTTACTTCTGAAAGCGTAAATTCTTTTGATAAAGCTATATATTCAGCGCCGCAAAGCGCAACGTCAACGGTATTGCCGATATTTAAACCGGTACCGGCAAAAAAAGGCTTATTCAATATTTTACATATTTGAAAACCGTGTATCCCGTCGCTGTAAATTCCATCAAATTTTTCCGCCGAAGGCATTATATTTTTTATTTCGTCTTCAGTAAGATAAGGCGGAATATAAAAATATTTTTCTCCTTTGAAATTTTTGTATAAGGCTTCATTCACCGAAAATAAATTTTCGGATTTTAATATCCCTATATCCGCGGAAATTCCGTTTAAATTTTCTGCAATAACCGCAGTTTTCCGATTAGCGCCTTTTACGGATACCGGTAATTTGTGTATTTTTGAATATTGTTTATTGCCGTTAAAAGATAAAAAATCAAAATGTTCTTCGTAAATCTTTCTGCGGAGCGCGTTTAATTCGGCAACGGTTATAAAAACGCCGTCTGTTTCCAAACCGGAAATAATGACGTCAAAAGGAAATTTATCTGTTTTTTTAAAACATTTTTCAAAATTTTCTTTATCGAACGGTTTATTTTTTGCCTCTTCAAGGGGTTGACTACCAAAATATATTTCTCCGTTTACTATAATTTTGGCGGGCTTTTTCGCAAAAAATTGACCTTTTATTGATAATTTTATGAGTTTTTTATAAGATAAAAGTTTTTCATTGAGTTCTATATCGGTAGTTATAAAAGCTTTATCTCCGTTTTTCAAGCGTGCGGAGATCGG
>CATKAP010000358.1 GCA_949746255.1 uncultured bacterium | reverse complement strand
CAATAAGGATGCTTGGTATCTTATCAAAAACAGCGGGGAGAGGGTATTAAACCCTATCATAACTTACAATTATGACCGCCTTTACGAACGTCTTTCCACTTATGATAATTTTGACCAGTCCCTTCAATCTGAAATAGCCGCCAGACAGGCAGGTGATGACGCACTAAGGAGCCTGATCACAGCCGCAAATACCGCATTGGAGAAGGAAACGAACGACAGGATTCAGGCTGACAACGAGCTTAGGAATATGTTTTCAGACCCGAACTCCGCAATCATGACCCTTATCCGGGAGGTTGAGACACGTCTACAGGGGAACATAAACAGTGAAGCAACAGCCAGGGCGAATGCTGACACACAGCTTGGCGACAGGATTGACACAGTGAATGAGCTTATCCGCGCGGAAACCGAAGCCCGCACTTCCGGAGATGCCGATCTTTCGACGGCAATCACAAACTTACGCACGGAATACCAGGCTTTCGTCACGAACACGGAAGGTGATATAACCGCTCTTGAAGACGCCGTGCGGCAACTCAACACCCAGCTTTCCGTAAGCATGGAGGACATTCATACCAGGCTGACCACAGCAGAGGGAGACATTGAAACCCTTAAAAACAGCAACAATGACCTTATTGCCCGTATGGCAAGCCTTAACACGGCGGTCACAGCCCTTCAAAACACCTTCCTAACCCTGGAAACCTCCTTTGATAATATTAAGGCTTCTTTCAGCGAGGTTTTGACAGAGTTTCACACATTAAAGGAGGAGTGGACGAATTTTCAGGCTACCGTGTTTGATGATATCAAAGCAAAGCTTGAGGACGGCCCTTGGATTGACAGACTTAACCTTTCCGGTGGAACCCCTGGGCTTGCTGTCAATCTTCGCACGGACGCGAACGGCGTGTTCTTCTCAAAGCCGGGTAGCGATGGGGCGGACGCTCTTGCCGAGGTTAAGGTTGGGGAACCGACGACAGAAAGCTCCTCTGTGCCCCTCGGACACCTTACGGCCGAGATCGCGGAAACAATCACCACCGCACACAATTACACCGATCAGAAGTTTGAGGAAGCCTTAAGCCCTGGGGGTGTCGTGGACGAATATGCCCTTAGCAAGGCGGGCGGCACTATGCATGGGGCGATTAACATGGACGGGAATAAGATCACAAACCTCCCGGCTCCTGCTGATCTTGCGGATGCCGCTACAAAAGAGTATGTCGACAACGCCATAGCGGATATTCCAACCGGTGATTATCTGGAAAAATCCGGCGGAACTATGACAGGTGCAATTGATATGGGTGGGCATGAGATTACAGGTGTGAAGGTGCCTGGTAATGACACAGACGCCGCTACAAAAAAGTATGTCGATGATCGTATTGCGAACCTTGATATTCCTGAACCTGATTTAACGGATTATCTCCCTCT
>CATKAP010000357.1 GCA_949746255.1 uncultured bacterium | reverse complement strand
TTTTTTATCCAGGACAAAAGCCTGTTTACATAGTAAGAGAGTAATAAATTAATTTTATGAATATTAGTAGGGAGGAAACAAAATGAAAGTTTTTGCAATTTTGGAAGTAGATGAAAAGAGGCTAGCTGAAACAGGCAATACCTTTGAGAATGAAATGCAATGGACAGAAGAATCAGGTATTTCACTGGTTGAATATCAAAATTATGATGAGTGCAGCGAATATGAATATCAAGCATTTATTTGGGATTCTAGGGAACAGAAAATGATTTCCGATGGGAGACCAATGCATACAGAAGAACTTTGCCGGTCACGCTTAAACGAAAGAATAAGAGAAAAATTGATGCCAAGCTATATGGATACCAATAAGGTTCAAATTTGTAAAAGAACAATAACTGTAGTTATTGGGAAATGGGAGGTAATTTAAAGATGGAGTATTATGAAACAAAGATTGGAAGAATAATTGAGGAGGAATTTGATTCACGAATGGAAATGGCTATATTTTCTTACATTCTTGAAAATGGAATATCAAATATTTCTTCCATTAAAGAGAATGAAATTTTTGAGGTAAAAGAAGAAAAATTAGGATCTGATAAAATTTGTCAGGCATTAATTAAATGTGCTTTTAGAATATGCAAAGAATGTACAAAAACGGAAATTATGGAATATATCCGTTTACACGCACATTTCCAACCATATTTAAAAAAGGTTCCTATTTATCGTGAAGATTATTCGAAAGAGAGTTTTTCGAGAATTCTTGCCCAACTGGATTTAGAAGAAGAAGATATTGAAAATGAATTTCTAATTTATGCGGTTGTAGATGAAAACACCTTATTCAGTAATTAAAATATTAGAGAGGTAGTATATGAATAAATATTTAGAAAAAATTAGACAGGAACTTATAGAAAAATCAGAAAAGGAAGCTGTTAGGCTGTGGCGGCTTGCAAGGAGAGCTATACGGCATGGATGCAGCCTTGAAATGATTGCAAAAATAAGAGAAGAGGCTAGCTGGTGTAACACAACTGGAACTGCCTATCCGGATCGGTTGATTTCTGCCGATGTAATGGATAATTTTCAGTACGCTTTTAAAATTTAGGAGGTTATGATATGAAAAAGTATTATTACACATTTGGAAATTGTAAGAAGTATCCATATCAAAATGCATATCTGATTGTTGTAGCATCCGATTATTGCGATGCAGATTTTGCTTTTAGAGAAAAGTATCCGAACTCAAAATTCATGAATTATAGTTGTAGGTACGATGAAGAAGAATGGGAGAAAGTCGGCAAAAAGGACTATTTGAATCAGCATCCAGCAGAAATCATTTGGTCTAAAACGTGCTTTGAAAAAAAACCAGAAGGCTATAATGATTTGTTTGTATTTGTTCCAGAAATGAATGAGATCGTTCGAATTGCTGAAGGGCTTGGAGACAATCTACTTCCGGAAGACCAGGATAAAGGATATGTTGATTACATCTATTATGATCAATATGAACTCTGCCCGGGTATGACGGAAGTTGACGGAGGACAGATCTTGCTGAAAGAATCGTTTAGAGATAAGTACAAATGTACAGCAGACTGTATTCCGGATGTATTGTGTATGGCATATGGCAACTATTTTGTTGACTGCAGAATTTTAGCTTAATATAAAAAGGAGAATAGAGGCAATGGAAGAGGTAAAAGTATATGTAGATTGCCTAAATATGAATCATAGTGGCGATCTTGTAAGATGTATGGACTGTGGAGAAGTAATGCTTATACAATTAGGTGGAACTTCTTGTGGGGAATGTGAAAGCGAAAATATTCAATGGTATGACGAAGACAAACCTGAATGGACTATGGAAGAGTTAGAAAAAGAGGGTTTCATAGTAAT
>CATKAP010000356.1 GCA_949746255.1 uncultured bacterium | reverse complement strand
GATTTAGGTAATATTCCTGTTGATGATGATGATGGAATTGAAACTGCATGGGAAGATTTTCCGGCAGGTACGAATAAAATCGAAATCTGGGAGAGGTTTGAAGAAAAGTTTAATATTTCAGTTGCAGTAGATTTAATGCATATGAAGTAGAAAAAACATATGGAGGATATGAAAATGAAAGAAATCAGTGTGACAAGAACTATCAAGCCGTTACTCAAAAACAAAAAAAGAGTAAGAAAAATAACCAGATATTATGATCATGAAAGCAGGAAAGAATTATATACAATTTACTTAAAAAGAGGTTGTATAAACTGTTACGATAACCGAGAAGTGGATTCTACTACTTATGGCTGTAGCGGTAATATTAATACAGACGCACAAAAAATTGATGGCTGGCTTGATGAAATTCTCTATAACGAGGAGGCATTGAAACAAGCTATTACAGATGGAGTAAAAATTGAATATTTGGAATAAATATATGGTTAGATCAGCAAAGAAGGAGAATTTTAAGATGAAAATGTTAATCCCCAAAATCACGCTGGACGCTTTTGAGATATTTGGCGATGAAAAATTAGAGCAGGAACTTGACCAACAGGAAAAGTTTCAAAACGACGCATGGAACAACGTATATAACGCTATTGCGTCAGGAAAAAGTAAAATTGCATATTGGGACATTAAATCAGCTGCTCTTGCGTGCTACAACATTTTTGTTCGTTACGCCTTGCACCAGTCCCCTAAAAAAGATGGTTTTTTACAATTGTCAGTAATGCATATTCAAAATGACGAAATTATTCCTGTAGCAGATTCTCAATACAATAGCGTAGATGATTTTCTGCAACGCATATGGAGTTTTGGAGTGGATTTTGTAACAATTATGTAAAATTCTGATCTTATAGATAGAAAAAAATAAAAAGAATAGAGAGGTAAAATATATGAAGAGAAGTAAAAAAACAAGAAAATCCAATTCTTTTATTCGAAAAAGGATGGATAAAGAAAAACAATTTGTTAAAAAAAGCGACGGTACTACTACTTTTGTTGCTTTTGAATCATATGATAAAAAATCAACACCTAAAAAAAGCGGAAAAGAAAAGAAAGCGTTCTTTATGGATATGGAACTCAATCTTTGGAATAAGGGGGTTATATTATGAAAAGAAAATCATTTATATTATTGATTTTTTTCTTAATTATTATCGCATGGTCTGTTGATAGAAATAAGATAATATCTTATTTTTATAAACCATCAGCATCTCCTGTAACAGAGTCTACAGAATATAAAAAGGAAGCAGCTGTAAACGAATTCCTTGATAATCCGTTTATAAAGGTAGACCTTATCAGAGTTGTGGATGGCGATACTATTATCGTTTTTTACAACGAAGAAGAAAGATATGTCCGGTTAATTGGTGTAGATACACCCGAAAGTGTAAATCCTGATGAATTAAAGAATAATGAATTTGGGAAAATGGCGTCGGACTATACGAAAGAAATTTTATCTGGATATAATGAGGTATATCTGCAATTTGATGTTTCAGAAACAGATCAATATGGAAGGCTTCTCTGTTACGTTTGGCTATTTGATTCCGATAACTTAACGGATATGTTAAATTATCAATTGGTAGCTGACGGATATGCCTTTCATAAGGAGTATGAACCTGATACATATTATGCAGAATCTTTTACTGCTGCTACTGTTCATGCCAAAGATAATCAAAAAGGTTTATGGGCCTACAAGGATTTTGAAAATCTTTGGAATTAAATGGAGGAACATTCAGTATTAGAAAGTAAAAATAAATTACATTTTACGATGCATAAATTAATAAACACTTAATTTGAGATACTTTACATCTCAAATTAGATAATATGAAGTGACCTCACATTTGTAGCAACGTGGATTTACCTGTATACTAAGTTTTGGAAAAAACAATGGTAACAGGGATTACCGCAT
>CATKAP010000355.1 GCA_949746255.1 uncultured bacterium | reverse complement strand
TGTAACAAAGGTTGCGGATAGGAAAGAGTTTTCCGCAGATGATGTTATAAACGGCGTCAATAACCTGGCAGCCTACAAAGTGACAGTTACAAACGACGGAGACTGTGACTTACAGGATGTAACACTGCATGATACCGTCATGGTGGAAGGAGTATTCAAGCCGGAGGTATCCATCAGCCAGAATGGTGTGCCTGTGGTAAAAGACGGAGAAAACGATGATGAATTTACAGGTACGGTATCAGGAAACAGCATCTTTTTAGGCAGCCTGAAAGTCGGAGAGTCAAAATCAGTTGTCTTTACATATGAATTACAACCAGATGATGCAGGGAAAGAGCTGCCGAATATCGTCGTAGCAAAAGGTACGACCATCCCTGACGATCCGGAAGAACCGCCGGTGCCTGTTGAAGATAAGGACAATGAGATCATCAACGTGGGATTAAAAGTAGGCGTAAGGAAGTATTCTAACCTCGGGGGAACAGAAAGACCTACCGAAGGGGCGCTGCTTGGGCTTTATGCTGCAGAAGATATCGGAAATGTACATGGCGATACGGTAATCACAAAAGGGACGCTTGTCCAGACAAGGGTTACAGGCGAAGATGGCTATGCGCTCTTTGATACGGCAAAGCTACCGATCGGAGAATACTATATCATTGAGATAACCCCGCCGAAAGGCTGCTATCCATCTGATGGCATTATATACATCCACGGAGACCGTTATCAATACAACGATAGTGTGGCAGTTATCTATGAAGGTGGTATTATCCGTGACGCTGCAGTACGCCTTTTGGTATACCTGTACGATGATAATACAATGAATGAGCTTGCGGATGCAGAGTTAGAAGTTGTTGATGTATCAGGAAACAGCGTGGATGTTTTCATCACGAAAAACACAGATGGGGCGGGATATGCCGTTTATGGCTGTGACCCCGGGAAAACATACATCCTGCGTGAAAATCGCGCCCGTAACGGCTATGTAAACGAGATTATCAGGGATTTGTCTGATAAGGCTCTGAATACCTCAAAATCGGCGTCCAAGGAAGTCACATTCTCTATTCCGCAGGAAAGACCTTCTGTTTATACAGATGTAGATAACGAACTGTATGGTAAATTTGACCCCGATACAATTCCGGCAGTCTATCGTTTAAAGATTACCAATGATTTTGTGGAAGGCGAGCTGAGGCTTTATAAGATGGGTAAATTCTTAGACAGCTGGTCATTCTTTGAGAAGATGGAGCACTGGTTTAAATCCATTTATGGCTTCTTTACAGATAGTCTGGGAGGCATAGAATTTACGGTAACGGCTAATGAGGACATTTATCATCCGGATGGCGTCACGGGACTTATCTATAAAAAAGGCGATATTGTCATGGAAGGCGTCAAGAGCATAAGGAAGGATGCCATTGAAGAAACTGACGATGCAGGTCTGGCCGTATTTAGCCAGATGTATCTGGGAAGCTATACCGTGGCAGAAACCCGTGGAAAAATCGGTCTTGCGGCAGTTAAACCCATTGATTTTGTGTTTGCCTACGTAGACGAAAGTACTCCTATTGTATATGCTACAGAGGGCAATATGACGGTAAACAATGACTTCCAGCACGTTGTCATCAATATAAATAAGGTTGACTGGGAAACAGAGGAACCGCTTGCCGGAGCAGAATTCGAGCTGTATGCTGCAGAGGATATTTTCAATGTGGCAGGGCAGAAGATTACCGAAAAGGATGCATGTTTAGAAACCGGCATTATCACGGATGAAAATGGATATGCCCGTGCAGAGTCGGAGCTGGCGCCGGGAGGACAGTATTACTTAAAAGAGGTAAGAGCGCCAGAAGGCTATATTGTATCTCTGGATAATGAAAAAATCATGCTGGATTCTGTGCCTACCAACTTTACGGAAGAGAACATCACATTTGACGTGACGGTTACAAACAGGCCGGATGATGATACGCTCATTATTGATAAGAGTGCGCCGGAATATGCGGATGAAGAAG
>CATKAP010000354.1 GCA_949746255.1 uncultured bacterium | reverse complement strand
GTACAAGGACATCCAAGCGCAAATTGCTTCGGTGCTTTCGGCAATAGACAGTAAGATAGAGACAAATGAAAAGCTAAACGATAATTTAGAGCAGCAAGCGCAGACAGTTTTTCAAAATGAGCTTTTATCTGTTCAAACGCGCCCAGATGGTTGGAAACAAGCAAGCCTAATAGATATTGCAGACTATCTGAACGGTCTTGCAATGCAGAAATATCGACCGGCAGATGGCGAAATGGGTATTCCTGTCCTTAAAATCAAGGAGCTTCGTCAGGGTTGTTGCGATGGTAGCAGTGAACTTTGTTCTCCCAACATTAAAGGTGATTACATCATATATGATGGTGATGTGATCTTCTCTTGGTCAGGGAGTCTGCTGGTTGATTTTTGGTGCGGCGGTATTTGCGGACTCAATCAGCATTTGTTCAAAGTCTCATCGACGAAATATGACAAGTGGTTTTACTACGTCTGGACAAAGTATCACCTTGACCGTTTCATTGCTGTTGCAGCAGATAAGGCAACAACAATGGGACACATTAAGCGTGACGAATTAGCGAAGGCTGAGGTGCTAATTCCATCGGAGACTGACTACAAGCGAATCGGAGAATTGCTCCAGCCTATTTATGACCTGATAATAGCTAATCGGATTGAGAATAAGCGCCTTGCCGAAGCAAGAGACACCCTCTTACCCAAGCTGATGTCCGGCGAACTGGATGTCTCCACCCTTGATCTCTAAGCCGCTAAATTATCGTTTATAGGAGGATAAATATGGATTTGAATAAATTAAGGCAACTTATACGTACAGGAGAATTTCTTGAAGAGAATATAACAGATGATAGAGTTCGGAACCAATGGCTCTTTGAAACGGAATCTTTTACCCAAGCCCTTGATTCAAAGAAGGAATCCCAAATTTCATCGGCAATATTCCATATGAAAAATGTGAGATCGTCTATGCGGAGAGAGTATACTCAAAAACTCTTGCACTACCATGGTTTAATTATGGGGTTTCTTAGAGGTTTGTATAATGTAGATAATTCAAATGAAAAGCTATTAGGAGTAGATTCTCAGGCAGTTTTTATTGTACATGGGCATGATGATTCGCTCATTGCAGAGGTAAAAAGCTGTGTGGAATCCATATCATTAAGCCCGATTGTTCTCCGAGAGCAGCCCAATAATGGACAAACAATTATAGAAAAGTTGGAGGATTGGCTTGGAAACAGTAAGTGTGCAATTATACTATATACTCCTTGTGATGTTGGCCATGCGGTTGAGGAAACTGCGAATGAGTACCGTGCAAGACAGAATGTGGTTTATGAACATGGCCTATTTCAAGGGTATCTCGGAAGAAAACGAATCATCGTTTTGCGAAAGGGAGAAACGGCTATTCCAGGGGATTGTAGTGGTGTAGTCTATATTTCAGTAAATAATGATGACTGGTGCAATGAATTAAAGAAAAATATACTTGCCATAGATGAATAGAGAGGTGTTTCCATGTCCTTTACTGAATCCGACTACGAAAATGCCATCCTCCAGTTCTTCCAAGAGCGATTAGGTTACACCTACCTATACGGCTCGGACATAGAGCGTGACTACCACTCCCCGCTCTACGAGGATGCTTTGCTGCCTGCTTTGCAACGGGTCAATCCTTCCCTGCCCATGGATGCCATTATTGAGGCAATCTATAAGCTGAAAAATTTTGAAAGCGGGACGTTGCTGCAAAAGAATATGATCTTCATGGACTATCTCCAGAACGGTGCGCCGGTGAAATATTTTGACAGCGGCGAGGAGCACTCCACACTCGTCTATCTCATCGACTTCAAAAATCCTGTCAACAACGATTTTACCGTAGTCAATCAGTGGACGATCATAGAAAATTCCGAAAAGCGCCCAGATGTGATTCTCTTTGTCAATGGGCTGCCATTGGTGGTGGTGGAGCTGAAATCCCCCTCCCGAGAGGAAACAAATGCTTCCGCCGCTTATCGACAACTCCGGAACTATATGCACGAAATCCCCTCACTC
>CATKAP010000353.1 GCA_949746255.1 uncultured bacterium | reverse complement strand
TGGGTATGACACAACAAACGATGTCGTAAAAATCGGCGACGGCAAAACGGCGTGGTTGTCTTTGCCGTCGTTTAGAAAGAAAAAATACGACCTTGACTCATTGTCATGGGCAGAAATTGCCGCGCTTGCGTCGTCGCGCCGTGCGGCGTGCGTCTTGAATGTTGGCGACGAAAAAACAATTACGCTTTCAACAGGCGAAAAAGTAACGCTTGTAATACTTGGCTTTTGTCACGACGGTTATTACGACTCGGAAAACGACGAGGACAACTATTATACAATTACGTTTGGTATGAAAAACTGTCTTGCGACACGTTATCAAATGAACGCAAGCAGCACAAACGTTGGCGGGTGGGAGTCAAGCAAAATGCGCACAAGCGTTATGCCGACGCTTTTGTCACAGTTGCCCGCAGATTTACAAAGCGTTATAAAGAGTGCTTACAAAAGGACATCGGCGGGCAATAAGTCGACAACAATTACAACAACAAACGACAAGTTGTTTTTGCTCTCGGAAGTTGAAATAAACGGCACGACAAATACAACCTACAAAGACGAAGGTGAGCAGTACGCATATTTTAAGCGCAACGGCGGTTATGTGGCATACGGCGACGGTAATTACCCGCAAGGAATTAAAGCACTTTCAAACGGTGACGGCGACTCGTGCTATTGGTGGCTCCGTTCGCCGAACGTGACGAGCACGACTTATTTTCGGTGCGTCTACTACAATGGCTATGTCTACGCGAACGGCGCGACTGGTTCGGGCGGCGTGTCCTTCGGCTTTTGCGTTTAATCAAACATCGGGCAATCGCGCCCCTTATATGGGGCGCGTAAACCCGCAAATAAATATCAAGGAGTATCAATATGACAAAGTATTTTACAATCGCGCCCGCGCATATTGCGGGCAACAACGTAATTGCAACCGCCGACAATGGGCGCGTTTTTACGGAAAACGACGAACTCCACATCGAAACGACCGAACGGCACTATGTGTACAAACATAATAACGCGCCCGTCGGTTGGTACATGGTAAACCCCGAAACGTCGGAGTCGCACTATCTTGGCGAAGGTGCAAGCCCGACCGCCGATTTTACAAACCTTGTCGTTGCCGACGCTGATGTATGGGCAACAATCGAAATGCCCGAACAGCCCGCCGAAAATATCGACGACAACGGCGACACTTCGGAGGAATAAACAACAATGTCGGTTTTGAAATCACAACGGGGCGAAAGCGCGGTGCAGTTTTTGGACACCGCCCGCGAGTTGGAAATTTACACGATTAAAACGTGTGCAAAATTCCCTAAACGATATATGTTTTTAATCACAAAAGATATTGTTGCGCTTGCGTCGGCGGTTTATAACAACACAAAAGCGGCAAACAGCATTTATGTTACGACAGCAGACGACGCGCGGTTGCGTCGCGAATACATAACAAAAGCAAATTGCAACTTGCAATGCTTGTTGTCACAAATCGACATCGCACACGAGTTTGTGAAATCGACCGACGCAAACAAGCCCATAAAAAGCACCGTTTGGGAGCAGTGGGCAACACTTATCACAACGGAGGCAAAGTTGCTCGCGTCGCTTAAAGAAAGCGACAAAAAGCGATATGGCAACTTGTCTTAATAAACAGGTTGTGCGCCGCAAATTCCGTGTGTGCGGCGACTCGTACAATTGGTGGCTCCGTTCGCCGAACGTGACGAGCACGACTAATTTTCGGTACGTCAACAACAATGGCAATGTCAACACGAACAACGCGACTAATTCGGGCGGCGTGTCCTTCGGCTTTTGCGACTATGTATGACTCGACAAAGTACCCCGCGCATATTGCGGGTGAAATCAATGTCTTTGCAAAGGGGGCGTGCAACCTTTCCCGCAAGGGACAAACTAAAACCCCGATGTGGTCAATCGGACGCTACTTGCATTACCGATTATTGCGGTATATCGGTTTAATGGTTGGTATCACTTGCAATCGCAACCCGCAACTATATTTTGATTGTACGGGGTTTAATTTTGATTTATGAAC
>CATKAP010000352.1 GCA_949746255.1 uncultured bacterium | reverse complement strand
TTTCTTTAAAGTGTTACTCTCGCACTTGTCGTTTCGGTGAATGTGGCTTTAAGGTCAGCTAACCGCACATACTTAACCCGAAAAATACTCAGGGTTGGACTATTTGCTTCCCAGTCGGCTTCGAGGAATACCCCGATATTTAATCCCACAGTTGTCTGATGAGAGAACCTTATGGCGGAAGGTGTAGGACTTGAACCCACGCTCCGAATTAACGGAGAACGGCTTAGCAAGCCGCTGCAGTACCAGCTATGCTTAACCCTCCAATGGTACTGCGGACGGGAGTCGAACCCGTGTCCTCGCCGTGAAAGGGCGATGTCTTAGCCACTTGACTACCGCAGCGTATTGAATTTGGTGGTGATGGGGCGTCTTCAAGACCAGTAGAGTAACTCAAGTTCTGTTATACTTTCGTTTTTTTTATTGTGTTATCCAACAACTCCCCTCAGTTCTAATAACCGATTTTCAAACGAAAAATCCTTAACTTTGATGTATTTTGCATATATTTTTTTTACCGATTCAATTAAATCTTTTTCATTTTTATATTGCTTATGAAACAAAGAAGGAAATTTTGGTAAAGGCATTATCACCCAATCATCAGAATTGACATCAACGTCAAAAACTAATTTTCTGTTTTTGCCTGTAAGGATGTGTACAAAATCGCCGCTAAGATTGTTTCCGTAGGTTTCTTTATAGCAAAAGAATTCGTTACCATAACCGTCCATTAGTAAATTTATCAATTGTTCTTCAAGACTGTATGTGTCGTCAAAAGTTATATCTCGTTCTTCTTCAAAGAAAGACTTCATACTCCCTAAGTCTAATTCTTCCATTTTTACTACAACACCAAAATCCGATACCGCATAAATATGGCAACTCATATTAACCTCCGTACTTTTAATGAAATGATGGAGCTGGATATAGGAATCGAACCCACAACCTGCTGATTACAAATCAGCTGCTCTACCAATTGAGCTAATCCAGCATAAGTCCCATAATTTACTAACATACAGAGCGCTACAATATGTCAGCTACAGTTATTTGGCTATGGGAACCAAACCATCTCCTCGCCGTTTTTAATAGGTTGGCTACGCAGGAAACCACTCGCTACCAAAGTTTTATCGTGCCTATTCATCTTGTCGGGCTTCGGTGTTACGCATCGTTGAGAGGCGTTGAAACGCTAAGCGAAATCGCCCAGTACACGGCGACAATCTGTGTACTGTTATTGGTGAAGAGTGTTTTACCTAACCTTAAACTAACAGCCCTAAGGTGGACTGCACCCGACTCAAACGGGCATCTCCTTGTGGTGTCCGCAGCAGGGCTCGAACCTGCGCTCCCCAGATTAAAAGTCTGATGCTTTACCAGCTAAGCTATGCGGACATTAAGCAACCTAAGCTATTACTAAGATTGCAAAGTATTTATTCTATCACCGGTGTTGGAACATACCAAATTATCTTCCAGTGGTAAGGGTCTGTTGTAGTATTTTTAAGCTGTTCTATGACATAGGCAACATTATTGTTGATGCTGAAATAGTCCATTTTGTATGCGTCTTGGGCTATCTTAAAAATTAAGCCAATTTCTTGCTGTCCTTGATATGTATTGTCTACTGTCGTCTGCAGCGAGAAATATCCTTCGGCACTATAAAGCATTGCACCGTTTTGCAAGTTTACAAAAGTTATTTTTCTGTAAACATCGAATTTGTCTGCGTCTTTTTGAATATTATTTTTAACAGTGCTTGCTTGGTCGCAACCAGCGAAGGCGCAACCCACCAATATACTTAGGCTAAGTACCATACAGAGAATTAATACTTTGATAGTTCTTAATCGTTTCATATTTACTCCTTTTTTATATTAGCGGTTATTCACACGATACCGCAAAACGTGGTGCTTATTGCGCAAGCACTAAGCGCCGCCCTTCTAATGTTCGATGTCCATCCTTTGTTAAAATCTGAGCATAGAACTCCTTATCGTTGTCGTGCGTAGTTGATGATGTAATACAGCGGATATTTACTTTTCCTCCAAGGAAGGGCTGGAAATATTTCAA
>CATKAP010000351.1 GCA_949746255.1 uncultured bacterium | reverse complement strand
TTATTTTGTCAAACGAATGTATAACAACTATAAATAAACCGCATCTTTTATACTTGGTTGCGGAGACAGGATTTGAACCTATGACCTTCGGGTTATGAGGATAGCCTCGGGTTTTCCTGCCTGTAATGTTTTTTCACGATTTGCCACTATTTGGCACGAATTTTTATGAGAATTTATCTTGTTTAACGAGGTTGATTAAAACTCTTTAACTTCATGTGCTGCAGAATGTGTTGTTATTTGAAACATTAATTTTTTGTTAATTTTTCATCTGAATTTAAAAATGTGAAATAGAATATAATTCTATAATGGAATTTAGACTGTATTGCGAGAAACAGGAGGAATGAATGACTGGAAATGATTATTTGTTGCAGGTTATCAATAATAAAATAGCAACAAAAGATACTGACGAAGTTATAATAAACAAAATAAACACTCTAATAACCACAATACAAACCTGGGCTAATAGTTGCCTTGCTGGTATACACCTTTCCGGCTCTCGAGCAAAGGGGACGGCTATAAAAGGAAGCTCTGATGTTGATTTATTGATTTCTTTAAAATCTTCAACAAACAATACATTGCTAGAAATTTATGAGTCTTTATATAATTATTTGCACGAAAGAAACTATACAATTAGAAAACAAAATGTTTCACTGGGTGTAAATTATAATGGTTATAACATAGACTTGGTGCCAGCTAAGAAACAAGAAGGAAATACCAATGACCACTCATTGTATAGCAGAAAACGTGGTTCTTGGTTACAGACTAATATAAAAAAGCACATTGATTTTGTGATTAATTCAGGCAGGGTAAATGAGATAAAAATTATAAAAATTTGGGCGCAAGTTCATAATCTAGATTTCCCGTCAATATACCTAGAACATACTGTTATAAATTCCTTAAAATGCAAATACAGCGGATACAATTATTTAGCTCAAAATGTGTGGACTGTTTTGCAATATATAAATGAAAATTTTTTAAATTCAAGAGTTGTAGATATTTCAAATACAAATAATGTAATTTCTAATGATTTAACTTATAATGAAAAGCTGTTAATTGTTTCTCAAGCACAAGACTCCTTAAGACAACAAAATTGGGAGGATATAGTATGGTAGAAACATATATGCAAACTGAAAGAATACAGTACCTTTTCACTGCTTTGCAAAAGAAAATGCAATCAGAATTAGAAGGTGCAAGACTGGTGTTAGAGCACCCGACTACATTGGGAGACAGCTGTGAATTAAAATGGATTGACTGGTTAAAAAAATATTTACCAAAAAGATATTGTGCAGATAAAGCGCAAGTTATTGATTCCAATGGCAATTTAAGTCAGCAAATAGATATTGTCATATATGATAGACAATATACCCCTTTTGTTTTTAACGATAGCGGAGCTGTTTATATTCCTGCCGAAAGTGTATATGCTGTTTTTGAAGTCAAGCAAACTCTGAATAAAGAGTACTTAATTTATGCAGGGAAAAAGGTGGAGTCAGTTCGCAATTTGCATCGAACATCTGCATCCATTATTCATGCTGGTGGTAATTTTGAACCAGTAAAACCAAAACCAATAATTGGAGGAATTTTAACTTATGATTGCGAATGGACAAATGGGCTAAACGATACGTTTGTTGCAAATTTGAAAACCTTACAAAATAATCAAATTCTTAATCTAGGTTGTTCTTTAATGGCGGGCGCTTTTTACATAAATAAGAGTACAGATAAGCTTCAAATAAGTAGTGCTGATGAGTCGTTAATCTATTTCTTCTTAAAGTTGTTGATGGAATTACAAAGAATAGGTACAGTTCCTGCAATAGATATCAATGAGTATGGAAAATTTTTAACAAATTTTTAGAATATTGATTATTACTTATATATTTCCTCCAGCTTCTCCAATTCCTGTTCGGCGAAGTCGGGGATAACATGCCCGTAGATGTCGTGAGTTATTGTAATACTGGCATGTCCTAAAAGTCTTGAAACAACAATGGGTTTCATTCCGCTTTCTAAGGCTCTTGTTGCAAAGGTGTGTCGTATAGCGTGGACGTTTCTGTGGGGGATATCAAGTTTTTTCTGTATTCTGCTAAAGGCATCTAAAAAAGTCCCG
>CATKAP010000350.1 GCA_949746255.1 uncultured bacterium | reverse complement strand
GCGGCTGATATATTGGCTTACCTGCTTTGATATGAAGGGCAGTCCCCATGTTTTGCAGCCGATCGGCACAGGCGTTTTCGCTCTCCGCCGCTCTATGGTAATCCCATATTTTTCTTCCAGGTCCTTCAGGTGCTGCTTCGTTGCTGTATACTCTATGCCGGTGTCAAACCAGACGTAGTGTATTTCGCTGTTTGGGTAGTTCTTTCCGGGGTCCAGCGCCATTATCATGTCGAGCATCATGTCGCTGTCCGCTCCGCCGGAAATTGAAACCATGGCCCGCTCCGACCTGAACATGAGGTTTGCGTGGAGCTTCCTGAAGGCGCTGTTGATATTCGGGCATTCCTTCTCCGGGAAAAGTTCAAGCATCCGTTCCAGCTCTGTCATTTGCTCACCTCTGGCCTCATGTTCCAGTCGGCGGCGGCTTGCTCCAGTGTCCTGCTGGCCGAGGTTTCCGGGATCATCCTGCAAACCTCATTTTCGTTGCTGCACCTGATCCGGTACCACTGCCGCATCCGGTTCCGGTATCCGTGGATCAGCGGTGCGCTGCCGCAGAAGGGACAGGTGTCAAGGTCCACCTTCTGGCCGCAATATTCCATTTCCATGGGCGTGTCCTCCTTCAGTTCTGGTATTCTCTGGCGTCCGGGTTCCAACGGACGGTAATCATTTCCCGGCATTTGCACTGGACCTCAATCTCCGGGTCCTCGCTGTTGGTCTTGCCCCAGCCCTCGTGCTGGCAGTAGGGGCAGATGAAGCGGTACCGGGCCAGTGGGGCGGTGAGGTCTATGTGGTGCCCGCAGCGGCAGGTGATCTCGCTCTGGCGCTCCCTCAGGAAGGTGCCGAAGGTGTTCCCGCACTCCCGGCAGTAGAGCCGGAGCAGCCCCCTGGCCCCCTCTGGCCGCTTATCCAAAGTGCCCCCCCCCGCAGGGGCGGGGGCTTCCTCCGGCGCTTCCAGCCGCTCCGGTCCGTCCGGACCGTAGAGCAGGAAGGCCACTCCCTTGCTGTGGCGTTCGTCGAACCAGCGCCAGATTTCCTCCCTGGGAGTGCCCTTGCTGAACCACTTCCAGTTCTCCGCCAGCGTCATGTCAACGTCCGGGTCGCCGTCATCAAAGGGCACGTCCGCCAGCTCCCGCCAGAGATCCTCCAGGTCGCTGTCGGTCACCTGCTCCGGGGGAGCGGGGAGGTCCGGCTCCGGGGCAAGCTCCAGAACGGTACCGGGCTGCAAGGCAACGGTGGTCTTGATGGCCGGGGCATATTCGTCCAGCAGCCGCCGGACGCTCTTTTTGGCCTTTGCGATTTCGTCGGCGGTAGCCCTCGCAGTTATGGCCGTGTCCAGGATCATCCTGTCGCTCCGCTCGATCTGGAGCCGGAAGGTATAGGTCGGGGTCAGTCCGTCGTAGTAACTCATTGCGTGTCCTCCTTTATGTCCGGCGGGAACCGGCTGTCGTGGCCGGTGTAGTCCCGGTTGATCCAGCAGCCGGAGCCGGGGTGTTCCTCTGACTTGGGCCACCAGAATTTCTTGAAAATGTCGTTGTATATCCAGCGCCGGGGCGGCTCTCCCACCCAGCGGCAGTGCCGCCGCCAGTAGGGGGTGAAGGCCCGCCGGAGCCGCCGG
>CATKAP010000349.1 GCA_949746255.1 uncultured bacterium | reverse complement strand
CTCATGCCCATTGTCTACGGTCACAGAGAGGAAAAGCCGCTTGAAGCGCTCCGGGGTGTACTTCCGCTCCAGGCGGTCCAGGGCATCCACCACGCTGGCCGCTGTGTGATCTCGCATGGGTATGACGATCTCGTACCGGGTCACTCGCTCGGTGAGGACGAGCGCCGTCCGCTTGGTGCCCTTCGCCCCCTCCACGCAATCCATCTCCCAGTGCCCAGGTTCCTCCCGGCGGTTGATGTGATCCGGCCTGCGCTCGATGCTCTCCCCACGGCTGGCCCGCGCTGCCTTTTTCACCCGGTTATATGTCCGCTTTTTGTTGCCCTTGTATCGCAGTTTCTTGTTGGTGAGAGGCCACAGGTAGCCCCTGTCTATGTACTTGTAGACCGTCTGGCGGCAGAGCGTGGTGGAGAAGGTGGTCTCCGGGGTTTTCCCCAGCAGAGCGCAGGCGGCAGACGGAGAATACCCATGCTCCCCAATCATCTCAACAAGCCACCTTGCAAGGGCATGGTCGTGGCCGATTTTCAGCGGCTGCTCCCGGTTACGCCGGACCCGCTCCTCATGGCGTGACACACTGGCCTCCGGGGAGTAGACGACGATCTCCCGCAGCTCACTGTCCCGAATGGTGACCTGGCCCCGCTTGATTTCGTCATAGATGGCCTGGTCGCTGCACCCTATCCGGCGAGCGATGGCTGGGGCTTTGTACTTCTGCTTCAGCATCTTTTCGATGGTCAATTTGTCGTTCCAAGACAGCCTCATGGCATGTGCCTCCCTGCTTTGTTTTGCTTTGCCTTGCTTTGTATATCTTTAGCACATTTCCCAGAAAGCTGTCAATAGATGCAAAAATCCCCCTACGCAGTAGGGGGATTTTTTTACACCTCTTCCGTCAACCAGTCCATGCCAACACCGAGGACTTGCGCAAAGGCGCGCAACTCATAGTCGGCAACAAACCTGTCGCCGGTCTCGATTTTACTGATGGCCTCCCGTTCAATAACAACGCCGCTTACCTGCATCTTTGCAGCAAGCGCGTCCTGTGATAGCCGTTTTGCCGTTCTCGCCTGGCGGATTCGATCTCCTGATACATTCTTTGCTCCGTTGTAATCGTAAATCTTCAAGGCAGTACCCCCAATCTGCCTCTTGACATTATCACACAAAGGGGGTTATTCTGTAATAAAGATTTACAAAACTTGCTAATGCGGAACAAAATTTTCTAAACCTTTACGCCTTGCAAGGCCGTACAGGCAAAAAAGAAGGAGGGGCTGATACTTACCCCTCCTCCAGCGTTCGACTTGTTTAGACCAGATTCTCGCGCTCGTCGTGATACCGTTTGAGCATCACACAGAACTGTTCCCTCGTGATGGGAGAGTGGAGCATGAGACCCCCTTTACCATCTCCCGCCATGAGCTTGTTCCTGGTGGCCCAGTCCACACCCTCCTTCGCCCAGTCGGACGGGGTGCTGTCCACGGTAGGCTTCTCTGCCTGCTCCATAGCATCCAGGCGGGCGTTGACCTCCGCAGCGATCTGGCCGTGGAGATTGTAGAGATAGTCCCCAGGGCAAGCCTTATTGGCAAACCAGCGGTGAACCGTCATATTCTGCCGCTCCACCTGTCCCACCAGGGCCTTGTCCCCCTCCCAACGAAGCCGCCCGATTCCGGGGTTTCTCCGGCAGATGTCCACCAGGAGAGAAATCAGCGCCTCCATGGCCTTGTCGGTAACAGCGTAGGGATGGGCGGTCTCGCTTGCCACCTCGATGGTAATTGCCCTTTGGTCGTTCTGGCTACCGGTCATACCTCCGGCGGTGAGTTTTCCGCCGGAAGTCCATGCCCGGTTACACTCTTCCACGCAAAGGCCGATGGAACCGTCAAAACCCACCACATAGTTGGCGCTGGCCTGCCGTCCGGCAGAGGCGAAGAAGTCAACCCCCTGCTTTGCGGTCCACTGGCCGACGATGCAGTGAATGGTAACGGTGTCGATGTCGTGCTTCCTTGGCATTGTGCAGTTATCCTGAAATGTTATGTATTTGTATCGCCGCACAAGTTTTCACCCCCGTTCTATTGCCGCTGAATTTCTATTTTTCGGCTTCCGCCTGTTCAATACGCGCTTTCAGCGATATATACCAGCAATACAGGCTGGCAACGTG
>CATKAP010000348.1 GCA_949746255.1 uncultured bacterium | reverse complement strand
GATGCTATGACGATTTGTATAAGGAGAAAGAAAATGAGGTTTAGAGATATTCCACAATTTATTAGTGATGGATCATATCAAGTTAATGTGTCGTGGGAATATTTAATTGAGTGGTTGGATCAGAGGGTAAAAGAAGAAGGGTTGCAACTTAATCCAGATTTCCAACGAGGCCATGTTTGGACTGAAGAACAGCAAATCAAATTTCTGGAGTTTATTCTTCAGGGTGGCAAGACTGGACGTACTCTTTATTTCAACGATCCGTACTGGCATAGTGTTAGGCCAAAGACTGGATATGCTGATTTCGTGTGCGTTGATGGCCTCCAGAGGATCACGGCTATTCAACGGTTTATGAATAATGAGATTCGTGTATTTGGTTTGTTGCATTCTGAATATGAAGGTGAAACAGATTTGGTTCGGCACAGTATGTTGTTGAACGTGAACGATCTCAAGACGAAAAAAGAAGTTTTACAGTGGTATGTTCAAATGAATGATGGCGGTACACCACATTCTGTTGAAGAAATTGAGCGTGTGAAAAAGTTGATGGAGGAATATGAAAATGTCTGATAGCGAAAATAGATCAGATAAAAAGTGGTGTTATGATTGTAAAAATTATTATACAACTACTTTTTGTGGATATAATGCTTCACATTGTCATATTCATGGTTCTTTAGACATGGATCAGAAGGAGCGGCATCCTGATATTACAGCTAACACTTGCAAAGATTATGATTTTAAAGGAACACACTGGTATGAAAAATAGTGGAGGATAATTAAATGTGTGAATTATGTGAGAGATTTGACTTCGGTTCCGCTTCTTATGAAATAGATCGACATGGAACGAGGATTGTTTTGGCTGGTGGTAGCTATAGGTTTCCCCCTGAAAGGCAGTTTGAATTTTGCCCTCGATGTGGTGCATCCCGTATTGAAGTATTAGCAAGTCGTTCTAATAATTGGCAAGATTCTCCTATTCGGAAGTTTATTACTGATACCAAATAACAACATTTCTAATGTGACGATGTTACGATTAAATTGAGCGAAAATAAACTCAATTATCATCATCATTTGAAAGGAAGATAAAAATGCGCCAGCCAACAGTAGAAAATAAATATGATCTTACTATGGCGAAAATCCGAAAGCTAAAAATCACAGATAGAAGTCAGATCGGAAAACCGCTGTTTTGGCGTAATGATGTGATTGGAGCGTGGTGCATTGTTGGGGCTGCTGGTAGTGATATGGATGTTCATTTTGGAACAGATAATGAGTTATGGATTGGTATATACGATGACAATGCCAAAGCATATGCTGGTAAATTTCGAGTTCATCTTACATCTTATGGTGGAATGTGCGGCTATAAATTCAATCAATTCTTTAGAGAAAAAGACATTGAAAATGATAACGACTTACTTATCCAAGAGAAGTTTCTTAGCAAAATAAATGAGTTAATTGATTTAGGGATTCTAAGTCAGGAGTGATATTATGTGTGGTTATATCTTATTAGCAATTATAGTTATAGTTCTAATTTGTGTTTTCATCTGTTTATATATTGATTGGCAAACAGATAAGGAAATTGAAAGAGAACACAAAGAACGTGATACTGTTGAAAATCGACTCACAGAATCTTTGAAAACGTTATGTACTCAACTTGGTATTGGTCTATCGTATCACAAAGAACTTGGTACTGCTGCTGGACGTATTCTATATCATTCAATGAATGGGCGACTTTTTGTTGATGATGCAAAGATTGAAATTTTAGAGAAATACGAAAATGAACCATATGTTCTTGCGCATGAACTTGGACATTATATGGCAATTAAGCAACGACAAGATAATTCAGAGAGTGGAGCAGACCACGAAGCTGAAAAATTGTGTCGGTTGATACTAAATGAAAGAGAGCAGAAATTGCTTTCAATTAGTTTGAGATGTTACTTTCATGAAACGGAGGAAGATAAATGAGTGTAGTTGTTATGTCCCGTGATGCTGCAATGCGGTATTGTAATGAGTATCATAATAAGCCAGCTATTATGATTTCAATTTCCGATCCATACATAACTTATCCATGTGATCCATTTTGTTCAAAGAGAAATAATCTTATTGCGATTCTGCCCCTGTTTTTTACTGATGCAGATAAACCGGGGAAGGATGTGTATGATCGAGAGGT
>CATKAP010000347.1 GCA_949746255.1 uncultured bacterium | reverse complement strand
TGGTCTTGCCGTGGTCAACGTGGCCGATTGTGCCAATGTTAACGTGGGGCTTGCTGTTGTCGTACTTAGCCTTTGCCATTTTTGTTTCTCCTTAAATATATATTTTAATGATAACTTTCACCGCTATAGCGGCGTCGCAGCTATCTACATTAATTTGCTGCTTTACATTGCCTTTATTATAAATGAATTTTATTAAAAAGACAATCGTTTTACATTATTTTTTTAAATATTTTCTACCTTACAGATTAAGCAAGGTGTATCAAACGCATAGAAACGAGCAAGATAAGGCGAACGAGGAAAACCCGATGGAGTTTACTTAGCGTAAATGCCTGAGGGTTGCCGCAGTTCAACACAGTATTGCGAAGTTTATATGCATTTGGAGTTAATTCTTCTTGGCGCGCTCGCCGATAACTTTTTCGGCTACCGACTTGAAAAATATGGTTTGACGCGCTAACGCGTCAAGGCATTATGCGTTTAATATTTTTCAAACCGCCGAAAAAGCTAAGCTTAATTCTTTTTGGCGCGCTCGCCGATAACTTTTTCGGCTACACTCTTCGGCACTTCCGCATAATGGTCGAACTGCATTGTGAACTGTCCGCGTCCCTGCGTTCTCGAACGCAAATCGGTTGCGTAACCGAACATTTCGGAAAGAGGAACTTCCGCGTCAACCACCTTTGCACCCGCTCTGTCGTCCGTAGAAATTATAGTTCCGCGGCGGGCGGTAACGTTGCCCATTATATCGCCGAAATAATCGTCGGGAGTAATAACTTCAACCTTCATTATGGGTTCAAGCAGCACGGCTTTCGCTTTTGCCATACCGTCCTTAAAGCCCATGGAACCTGCGATTTGGAACGCCATTTCCGAAGAGTCTACTTCGTGGTAACTTCCGTCGTAAACCTGCACTTTAAAGTCGACTACTTCATAACCGGCAAGGAAGCCGTTTTTCGCGGCTCCGCGGATACCCTTGTCTATTGCGGGTATATATTCTTTTGGAATAGAACCGCCGACAGTCAAATCCTCGAATACGTAACCGGAAGCGGGTTCGCCGGGAATAAGGTGAAGTTTACAGTGTCCGTACTGACCTTTACCGCCGGACTGACGCTTATACATACCCTCGCAGTCAACCGCCTGACGTATGGTTTCACGGTAAGCAACCTGGGGAGCGCCTACGTTGGCTTCCACTTTGAATTCGCGCAACAGTCTGTCTACGATAATATCAAGGTGAAGTTCCCCCATACCTGCGATAATGGTCTGACCGGTTTCCTGATCGGTATAGGTTTTGAAAGTGGGATCTTCTTCGGCAAGCTTTATAAGCGCCATTGTCATCTTTTCCTGTCCCGCCTTGGTCTTAGGCTCTATGGAGAGCTGAATTACGGGTTCGGAGAAAGTCATCTGTTCAAGCACTATAGGATGTTTCTCGTCGCAGAGAGTATCGCCCGTAGTAGTATCTTTTAAACCGACTATCGCGCAAATATCTCCAGAATATACCTTGGGTATTTCAGTACGGGTGTTGGCGTGCATCTGAACTAGACGTCCTACGCGCTCTTTTTTACCCTTGGACGAATTGAAGCAATACGAACCGCTTTCCAAAACGCCCGAATAAGCGCGGAAATAAGCAAGACGTCCGACAAACGGGTCTGTTGCGATTTTAAACGCAAGTCCTGAAAAAGGAGCCTCGTCCGAAGTTTCTCTCTCTTCTTCGGCGCCCGTATCGGGGTTGACGCCCTTAACGTGCGCTACGTCGACGGGCGACGGAAGGAAATCTATAACAGCGTCCAAAAGCATCTGAACGCCTTTGTTTTTATAAGACGAACCGCAAAGTACGGGCGTGCATTTCATGGCTATGGTCGCCTTTCTCAATCCATTGCGGATTTCGTCGGGCGTAAGCTCCATGGTTTCAAGGAACTTTTCCATAAGCTCGTCGTCGCCTTCCGCGGCAGCTTCCATAACAACCATGTGAGCTTCTTCCGCGGCCGCTTTCATATCTGCGGGGATTTCGTCTCTGTGATACTGTTTGCCGTCGTCGCTGTCGTAAATTTCTGCATTCATTTCGATAAGGTCTACGATTCCGCGGAACGTATCTTCCTTACCGATAGGAAGCTCTATAGGAACGGGATTGGCGTTGAGCCTTTCTCTCATCATCTGCACGGCGCGCGCAAAGTTTGCGCCGTTGATATCCATTTTGTTAACGTAAGCTAT
>CATKAP010000346.1 GCA_949746255.1 uncultured bacterium | reverse complement strand
CGGGGAGGCGGAGGCAACGGCGGAGCTGCTGGCCTATGAGAACGGGGTCCCTGTTGAGGCGATCCGGATGGTTTATGAACGGAGGTAGCTGAAATGAAACTGATAAACAAAAAGACCGGCGAGGCCGTGTACTTCAACCCGATCCGCAAAAACGGGAAGGACGCCTGGATCATCCAGGGCATCGGGTCCACGGTGGTCATCGGGAGGGACCGGCAGAAACTGAAGTCCCGGACCTTTGCTCAGTATCCACAGGCCGAGGCCTACCTGAAGCGCCACGGCTTTGAATCGGAAACGTACACATGAAGCGCAAAAGAAAAAGGCGGCTGCGGGTCCCCTGGCGGGGCCGTGGCCGCTTCTCTTTATGCGGTGGTATTGTTACCCTCCGGCGCTCCGCACATACTGTCTTTTTTCCACCGGAAAAAACGACGCTTCACAGGCGAGGGGGTATATGTTTACCCTCCCCCAAGCTGACGGCCACTGTAGGCCCCTTCACGGGCCGAACTGGGGCATAACGGAAGCGGGTGCAAAGCGCACCCGCTTCTCTGCTTCCTGCTGCCTGTTATCAGGTCAGCAGGTTCGTCTTGATGTAGAGGCCGTTGGTCAGTCTGGCGCTGTTGCCCTCGAAGGCGACCACGGTGACGGCGGCCCCCCCGTTCAGGGTAGCGACCGGCTTGACCATTTCCGCTGTGCCAATGACGGCCCTGCGGAGGACGGCGACGGGGGCGGCGACCGTTGCCCTGAAGGGGAGGGGCCTCTCTGTGATGGGTACCGGCTCCGGGGTCCCCTGGTTGCCCTGGCCTTCCTCCTGGCCCTCCGGGGGCCGCTCCGGGGCGTCCTGCTGAACCTCCTGGCCATGGGTGGTATCCTGCCCCTGCTGGGCGTCGGTCTGCTCCTGGGGCTGTTCCTGGGCCTCCTGGGGGGCGCTGGTGGCCTCCGGGGCCGGGGTAGCCGGAGCGGGGGCCTTCTTCGTGTTCTTCGTGGTCCTTGCCATTGCTGCTTCCTCCTTTAGTTCTTGCTCAGGTATGCCCCCGAGCTGAATCCGGTGTACTTGATGCCCTGATACGTGACCTGGATGTAGAGCCACGCCACGCCGTCAACCTCGGTGTAGTAGCCGTAGTTTCGGACCTTGGTGCCTTTGGGCAGGACGGCGAGGCTTGCCTTGCCGGTCCCAGCTCCGGTCCGAATGTGGAGGCCTGCCCCGGCGGTCACGGTATAGGTACCGGCCAGGGACTTGTCGAAGGACCGGGCGGCGTCTTTCGCCTTGACCTCCCCCTTGGAGGTGGGGGGCGTCTGTGTGTCGGTGCCCTGGACGGGGGGCTGCACAGGGGCGGCTCCGCTTTGGTCGGAGTAGTCGACCCAGGGGATTTTGCCGTGTTTGGTCCAGGTTCGGGTGTTGTATCCGGCCTTTTTGCCGCATCCGGCCACGGCGGTGATCTGTACCTTGTTCGCCCAGCGGGGGCTGCACTCTACGGCCAGCCCGTCCCCGATATAGATGCCGATGTGCCCCTTGCACCAGACGGCCTCCCCCGGCACCATGGAAGCCCAGCCGGTGGTGCTGACGCCGGTACACCTGGCGATCATACTGTCCGCCCCGATGTCCGGGACGCCGTGGGAGGCGAATTCCCCCCCGCCGTAGGCTTTGGACTTGTCGCCGGTCCAGCCCCACAGGATGCCCTTGATGAGGCACACGCAGTCGAAGCCGAAGGTGTCAGCCGTGGCGGCGTTAATCATCCGGGTGCGGTCGGCGTCCGTGTTGTAGGGGTTGTTTTTGGTGTACCGCTTTTTGTTGGCGGCGGTCATGGGAGCGCCGAAGCAGCCCATGACGTAGAGAGTTTTATAGTGCTGGGCGATGTCAACGGCCTTCTCGACCAGCACCTTGCTTTTCATGGCCATTGTGTCCTCCTATCCCGCCGGAGGCTCCCCGCCCCCGGCGCTGTTGTCTGAAGGTGTGTCCGGCTTTTCGTATTTAGCCTTTCCAAAGCGGATCAGGCCCAAGGCTCCGGCCTCCCCTCCGGCGAAGGCGAAGAAGGCGGTCACCAGCGTATCCGGGATGCCGCCGGTCCGAAGGTAGACCACGATCATGGTCACGGTGAACGCTGCCACGGCGACCAGGATGGCGGCGACCACCTTCTTCGAGAAGCGGGTGGGGTCAGATTTGCGCTTCCGCTTCCGCTTCCGCCGTGCCATTAGTCCCG
This sequence comes from uncultured bacterium, assembly GCA_949746255.1. Taxonomy (GTDB): domain Bacteria; phylum Bacillota; class Clostridia; order Christensenellales; family Borkfalkiaceae; genus Coproplasma. The sequence continues at coordinate 19 of CATKAP010000346.1, read as the reverse complement.
TCCTCCCCGGTCACCAGCT
>CATKAP010000345.1 GCA_949746255.1 uncultured bacterium | reverse complement strand
AGGTCCCCAAAAAAACAACCGCGGTGGGGGGGGCCGCCCCTCCTCCCGCCGTTGTTCTCGCTCAGGCAATAGTTCACGAAGGACTTAAAAATCTTGCCGCAGGAGCAAATCCCATGATTTTAAAGAAAGGGATCGCTTCCGCAGTCGAAACTTCAGTTGCAAAAATTAAATCAATGTCAAAACCGGTGGAAAACAAACTTGCCATTCAACAAGTTGCGTCCATTTCGGCAGGCGACGAAAAAATAGGCGAACTCATAGCAAACGCTATGGAAATTGTCGGCAAAGACGGCGTTATCACCGTTGAAGAAGGAAAAACCATGGCTACGGAACTTACCACTGTAGAAGGCATGCAGTTCGATAGAGGCTACGCGTCAGCTTATATGGTTACAAATACCGATAAAATGGAAGCTGTACTCGATAATCCTTATATTCTTATAACCGACAAAAAGATAAGCGCTTTACAGGAAATTCTTCCCGTAATAGAACCCATAGCACAACAAGGCGCCAGACTTTTAATTATTGCAGAAGACGTTGAAGGCGACGCATTGGCGTCTCTCATAGTGAATAAATTAAAAGGCGTTTTAAATTGCGTTGCTGTCAAAGCGCCCGGGTTCGGCGACAGGCGTAAAGCTATGCTCGAAGATATAGCCATACTGACTGGAGGCACGGTCATTTCCTCAGATTTGGGGTATGAATTCAAAAACGTAACTCTTGATATGTTAGGCAAAGCCGCTCAGGTTAAAGTGGATAAAGATAACACCACGATTATAGACGGTGCAGGAAATTCAGAAGCGATAAAATCAAGAGTTAATTCCATAAAAGCGCAAATTTCGGAAACTTCGTCAGACTACGACAGAGAAAAATTACAGGAACGCCTTGCAAAACTTGCCGGCGGAGTAGCTGTTATTAATGTTGGCGCGGCAACCGAAATCGAAATGAAAGAAAAGAAATTGCGCATTGAAGACGCTTTGGCGGCAACCCGTGCTGCTGTCGAAGAAGGCATAGTCCCCGGTGGCGGAGTTGCGCTTCTCTCCACAATTCCCTCACTTAAAACTTTAATCGAAACGCTTGAAGGCGACGAAAAAACCGGTGCGGCTATAGTTATGAAAGCTATCGAAGAACCCGTACGTCAAATCGCAAACAACGCTGGTTTTGACGGTTCGGTAGTAGTAAATAATATTTTGACTTCCAAAAAGAAAAATTACGGATTCGACGCTCTTAAAAATGAATATACCGATATGGTCGCAAGCGGAATTATCGATCCTACAAAAGTTTCTCGTTCTGTATTACAAAACGCAGCTTCGGTTGCGGCAACTCTCTTAACAACCGAAAGTATAGTAACAGATATTCCTACTCCCCCTGTCTCCGCTCCTATGGGAGGCAATCCCGATATGGGCGGAATGTATTAATCATTTCCGTTAAAAATAATATTAAAAGGCCGCAAGGTATTCCTTGCGGCCTTTTTTATTAACGCATAAGTTTTTCCAAAATTCGTTCCAACACATATTTCCCGTGTTCGTAAGTGAGACCGCCCTGAAAATATGCAATATAAGGAGCTTTTACAGGACCGTCCGCGGAAAGTTCTATACTAGACCCAGAAACAAAAGTTCCCGCCGCCATAATAACTTTATCATTATATCCCGGCATATCCCACGGTTCGCACGTTACAAATCCATCTACGGGAGAAGCATACTGTATTTCCCTTATAAAATTTACCATAGCTTTTTCGTTGCCGAATTCTATAGCTCTTGTAATGTCGGCCGGAAATTTATCGATATTAGGATAATTTTTATAACCAAGTTCCGACATTGCTTTTCCTATCAGAAAACCCGTTTTCAAAGCTTGCAACACCGTATGCGGAGCCATAAAAAGTCCTTGATAAAAATACTGATACCCCCACGGAAAAGAGCCCACTTCCAATCCTATAGAAGGCGCGGTAAGTCTTTTCCCTATCAAATCGACATATTCAGAATTACCGCAAATATAACCTCCCGTAGGCGCAAGCCCTCCGCCGGCGTTTTTAATTAACGAGCCAACGATAATATCCGCGCCCGACTCCGTAGGCTCTTTCTTTTCAACGAATTCACCGTAACAATTATCCACAAAAATACAGCCATTAAAGCCGATTGAACGAACAAATTTACAAATTTCCTCTATTTCCACGCAGGAAAAAGCATCCCTCAGCTCGTATCCGCGCGACCGCTGGATATAGACGACTTTAACCGATTCGTCTAATTTTTGCTTTACGGCTTCATAGTCAAATTTGCCGTCTTTCAACTCGCAATACTCAAAATTAACGTCAAAATCCTTTAAAGAACCGTTGTTTTCGCCGTAAATTACACCGCGCAGAGTATCGTAAGGCAATCCGCTTATACATAAAAGAGTATCTCCAGGTCGTAAAAGTCCGAAAAGAGCAACGGTAAGCGCATGCGTTCCTGAAACTATATGCGGAGAAACAATCCCTTTTTCGGCGCCAAAACATTCAGCGTACAGCTTTCCCAGGTTATCTCTGCCGCAATCATCGTAGCCATAGCCCGTTGTTCCGTTAAAATGTCTTAAAGCCACATTATTTTTTTCAAACGCTTCTAAAACTTTTTTTTGATTAAAATATGCAACTTCTTCAAAATATTTAAACTTTTCTTTCAGCGAATTTTCGCATTTTTCAATAAAATCAAACTGACCGCTCATTCAGCAACTCCAATATTTTTTCCGACGTAGACTTATCATAATCAATCCATTTAATTCCAGGCAATTTTTTAAAAAATGTAATTTGTCTTTTTGCATAATGACGGGTATTTGCCTTTATTATGTCACGCATAATACTCTCCGAATCCCCATTTTGCAAACATTGAATAACTTCTTTATAGCCTATCGCCTGCATACACTGAAATTTTTCGTCTATTCCTTTATTTAAAAGCCCCTTAACCTCGGCAACAAGCCCATTGTCAAACATCTCGTCAACGCGTTTTTCTATACGTTCATACAATAATTCTCTAGGATAATTAATAGCCACAGCCACATAATCCAATAATTTTTCGTCACCGTCGCATTGTTCGGATTTTCTGACACCGCTAACTTCGAATATCTCTAAAGCTCTGATTACTCTTTTTATGTCGTTTGCATGTAATTTTTTCGCACTTTCATAATCAATTTTTTTCAAAAGCTCAAACAACGCTTCTTTACCGTTCTCTTCATAAAATCTTTCGTATTTTCTTCTTACTGACGGAACCGAAGCAGTGTGCCCATAATTCATTTTAAACAATAAAGAATTAATATAAAAACCCGTACCCCCGCAAATTACAGGAATTTTTTTATTTTTCAATAAGTTATTAACAATAGGTAAAGCCAATTCCTTGTAATCACCCACGCAAAAATCATCTTTCGGAGACACGATGTCAATCATATGGTGCACGACTCCGTGCTTTTCCTTTTCTGTAGGCTTTGCCGTACCTATATTCAATCCGCTATAAACAAGTTGCGAATCGGCGGAAACTATTTCTGAATTCAATTTCAAAGCACATTCAACAGAAAGCGAAGTTTTACCAGTTGCCGTTGCGCCGCAAATAACGAGGACTTTTTTCAAATCAAACTATCCTCTTAAACATCTTTTCTATTTCTTTTTTGGTAATTTCAACGCATACAGGCCTGCCGTGAGGACATTTTAATCCCAAATTTCCGTCTAACATTTTAAATAGAGCGGCCCTCTCCTGTTCAGTTAAGTTCATTCCCCCCTTAACAGCGTGTTTACACGCCGCCGTTGCAATTTTTTCTTTAAATATTTCTTCAAGTTTTATTTCTTTAAGATTATCCAATTCAGAAAGTATTTCATCAAAAAACTCACGCATATCTATAAACTGTAAATCAAAAGGAACTTCGTCTATCCTGAATGAATCGACGCCGAAAGCTGATATACCAAATCCCATATTACGTAAAAGAGGTATTTTTTCCT
>CATKAP010000344.1 GCA_949746255.1 uncultured bacterium | reverse complement strand
TTTCTCTTACAAAGTTGAATAAAATCAAACAAGAAGGGGTATACTTCAATTCGCATATAGACGGGAGCAAACACCTTTTCACGCCGGAAAAAGTAATATCAATAGAAGAAAATCTCGGCGCCGATATAATAATGCAGCTTGATCAGTGCAGCGAATACGGTTATACTCACGCGCAGGCAGAAAAGGCTTTGGAGCTTACAACCGATTGGTTGTACCGTTGTCTTGACGCTAAAACCTGCGACGAACAGGCTCTTTTTCCTATAGTTCAGGGGAACATGTACGACGATTTGCGTTTAAAAAGCGTAAAACTTGCCAAACCTCACGCAAAACACGGAATAGCAATAGGCGGTTTATCCGTGGGCGAGCCGAAGCAGAGAATGTATGAAATTCTCGACCTTATTCGTCCGGAACTTCCGGAAAGCGTTCCGAGATATCTAATGGGCGTCGGTAGTCCCGATTGTCTGATAGAGGGAACCATGAGGGGGATAGACATGTTCGATTGCGTACTTGCGACCAGAATTGCCAGAAACGGCACCGCGTTTACTTCGAGCGGGAAAAAAGTTGTTCGCAACGCGATATGCTCGGAAGATTTTACATCGCTTGACAGCGAATGTGATTGCTATTGCTGTAAAAATTATACAAAATCATATTTGCGGCATCTATTAAACGTTAACGAAATGCTTGCGTCGATGTTGTTGAGTTTGCATAATATAACCTTTTTACATAAACTCATGAGAAAAATGCGCGAAGCGATTTTTGCAGACAGCCTTAAAGATTTTGCGGTGGAATTCTATGCGAAATACGGTAATTAATATGGCTTTTGCGTGAAATTTTGGTGCAAATGTTTAATACCTTTGAAAAACGCTTGCAAATTCGGCGGTAAAATATTATAGTTAAATAAGTAAAAAATAAAAAAACGTTTTCAACGGAGAAATTTATATGTTAAAAGCTTTACTCGAAGGCGAAGCGGGCGCAGAACTCGGCAATCAAATAGTAATGTGGGTTATACTCGGTGTTTTAATAGTAGCCGTAGTAGTATTCTATTTCATTAGTTCCAAAAAGCGTAAAAAGCAGGAACAGGACGCGCAGGATTTGATAAACGCCGTAAAACCCGGAAATAAAGTAAAGACAATCGGCGGTATTTGCGGTATTGTCGTTGAAGTGGACGATGAAGAGAATACGTTTGTTTTAGAGACGGGTTCGGAAGCGTCTGGTAAATCTTTTATCAAATTTGACAGACAGGCGATTTACCAAACCGACGCGGTTTTGGAATCCAATAAAAAGAACGAAGATAAAAAACCGGAAGAAACAGTAAACGAAGAGACCGTAACGGAACAGAACGGTGAAATCGAAGTTAAAGAAGATACTGTAGCCGAAGTAGTCGAAGCTGCCGAAGTTGTTCCTACAGAGGATGAAAAGCCTGTTAAAACTTCTAAAAAGAAGAGTTCCAAATAATTAATATAATAATTATGAAAACCTCCGCATACATTAAAGCGGAGGTTTTTTTATGCGTGACATTATTTTTCAGATTTTAAAATCCGTACTTGCCGCGGTTTTGATTTCTCTTGTATTCGTACTTATTTTTACTGTAATAATTCAGATGTTTTCTCTTCCGCTTACAGTTGTTAAACCCGTAAACCAGGTATTTAAAATAGTTGCAGTACTTGGCGGAGGGTTGATATTTATACGTGGTGAAAAAGGATTGTTAAAAGGACTTGTTTACGGTATAATTGCGGTAATTATAACTTATTTGTTGTTCGGTCTTATATCCATGTCGCTTGCTGTTTCGTGGAAAATGATTATCGAATTGTTTGTCGGCGCAATTGCGGGGGCATTGTCAGGGATAATTGCCGTTAATATTAAAAAGAACGCTTAAATTCGCTTGCTTTTTTAAAATTAGTATTTTATAATAATATGGAATAAAAGAGTTTTAAAGGAGAAGTTCGATATGTTTAAAACTATCGCCAAACCTCAAAAAAGAAAGGTTACGGGCTGCGGAGAATGCAGAAGTACTTGTCAGTCGGCTTGTAAAACAAGTTGTACGGTAGGCAATCAAAGCTGTGAAAGGATTACAAGAGAACAAAATCCCGAAAAAATTAAGTAAATAACGTAAAATTTTATTAAGGAGCAGTGTTCTGCTCCTTTAATTTCGTAAAAATGGTACATATTTTCAACTTTAAAGATAAATATTATGCTTACGATTCGGGGAGCGGCAGTTTACACGAATGCGACGAGCAAACCGCCGTATACGTAAAAGCCAAATATGAAACGAGCGAACCGATTCCGGAACTTTCTCCTGAAAAAATAGCGGAAATAGAAAACGGCGTAAAAGAACTTGGAAAACAGGGGCTTTTATTTAAAGAGGAAATAAAAGTATTTCCGGTGAAATCAAGTGAAGTTAAAGCGCTGTGTTTACATATTTGTCATGATTGTAACTTGCGTTGTCGCTATTGTTTTGCGGACGAAGGCGCTTATCATTCCGAACGGGAATTCATGAGCTTGCAAACGGCTCAAAAAGCTATAGATTTTTTAATTAAAGAAAGCGGCAACAGAAAAATTTTGGAAGTCGACTTTTTTGGCGGCGAGCCTTTGATGTGTCTTGAGACGATAAAAAAAGTCGTCTCTTACGCGCGTTCGGAAGGCGAAAAGACGGGTAAAAAATTTCTTTTTACTACTACAACCAACGCGTTGTTGCTTGACGACGACGCCATAGATTTTTTCAACCGTGAAATGGAAAACGTCGTTTTAAGCTTGGACGGAAGAAAAGAAGTTCACGACGCTATAAGAAAGACAAAAAACGGCAAAGGCAGTTTCGATTACGTAATAGACAACATAAAAAAATTCGTTCGTTCACGCGGCGATAAAAATTATTATGTGCGCGGAACTTTTACTTCAAAAAATCTCGACTTTTCAAAAGACGTTATCTTTCTTGCCGAAAACGGGTTTGACAGCATTTCTATGGAACCTGTTGTAACGGAAATAGACGATCTCGCAATAAAAGAGGAGCATCTTCCCGTAATTTTAGGCGAATACGAAGAACTCTGCGATAAATATCTTGAAAAGTATAAAGAGGGTAAAGGTTTTAACTTTTTCCATTTTAATATAGATTTGGAGGGAGGCGTTTGCCTTCAAAAACGTGTTTCCGCTTGCGGCGCGGGTAACGAGTACTTTTCAGTAGTGCCTAACGGAGATATTTATCCCTGCCATCAGTTTGCCGGTGATAAAGATTTTTTAATGGGCAACGTTTATGACGGTAGTTTAAATGAGGATATAAGACAAAAGTTTGCAACAACGTGTCTTTTTACTCGGGACGGTTGTGAGAACTGTTTTGCTAAATTTATTTGCAGCGGCGGGTGTGCGGCGAACAACTATCATTTTTGCGGCGATATAAATAAACCTTATCCTATTACGTGCGAGATGATGAAAAAACGCATAGAATGCGGCATGCACGCTCTTGCAGTGAAAAAAGAAAATAAAAATTAGTAATTTTTTTTAATCATAACCGCGAAAAATGTTTTCAGTTGACGATAATTAATTGACGGCGTTAAAAATATTTTATATAATTAAGTAGTTAAATATTACGATGCGGAAATTTTAAGCGATTCCGCAAAATCAGGAGTTCCAATGGGCAAAGTAAAATCTGCGGTAATAACCTCGCTTCTTTTAGCGGCGGTTTTGGTATTAGCGCTGTTTGCGACGATTTCATGCAACGTCGGCAACGGAGTAAAGAGATATAATTCTTTTATAAGTAATATAGTTTTGGGAAGCGAACTTACGGGTGACGCTTATACGGTATTGTATCCCGAAGGCGTTATTTCGGCTTTCGACTATAATTTGGTTGTCGGCGGAGACAATAGCGAAGAAAAGAACGATTATCAGAAGAAATATATTGAGTGCGGCGGTATTTACGTTGATAGGGACAAGCTCGGCGATAATGAGCAAGCTTTCAAAGAAAGCGTATTAAAAGACGCCAAAATTCTTTCGGAACGTTTCGGCGAGAGAGGATATTCAAGCTATTCGGTATCCGTTGAAGACGATTATTCTATCAAAGTAACCGTCCCTACCAATTTTACTTACGCCGCTTATAAAAGCCATGACGAAACAAAGCGTTCCGCCGCTCTTACGGAAATAGACCATTCGGTAAGGTTTCTTACGCTTGAAGGAAAAGTGGATTTAAGAGCTTCGGAAACGGCTACGAGTTCGCTTATAGGCGTCAGGGAAGATTTTGAGAGTTATTTCTCGGGCGCAGGTATGTATGCTATGGGCGGAACCTACGCGGTTACTCTTACTCTTACTGATAACGGCTTTGATTCGCTGAACAAAGTGCTTACGGCGAATTCCGGAAGCGAAGACGGCAGCGGTTCGAATAACAACGCGTTTATTTTTGTAGGCGAAACAAGTTTGGGACTTCAACTTAAACTCGGTGAAGCTCTTACCGAAAAAACTTTGATGTTCCAGGCTGAAAAAGCTTATGCGCAGGATTATTCGATTATTTTAAAATCCGTTTTAAACGGAAACAAACTCAATAACGTATACAACGATAAAGTAGAAAGCTCTGAAACTAAATTAATGCCCGTTTCTCCTGCTTTCGGTGAAAGTGCCGCCATATATCTTTTTGCGGTTGTCCTTATTGTCTTGGCGGTAGCAATTGTTCTTTCTATAGTAAAATACAAAAAGCTCGGACTTGTAAATTCTCTTATGGCAGTTATTTATGCGCTTGTTATGGTATGCGCGTTGATGCTTACGGGAGTACAGTTAACGATTGCCGGCGCGTTTATAGCTGTTTTGGGACTTGCGCTTTTAATGTTTACCAATTTCTATGTCTTTGAAAAGATAAGAAAAGAAACTCAGGCAGGCAGAACTATACAGGCTTCTGTCAAACTCGGTTATAAAAAGACGGTGGCAAGTATTCTTGATCTGCACATATTGCTCCTTATAGCTGCAACGGTTATGGCGCTTGTAGGCGTGGGCGAGCTTGCGGCGGTTGGATTGATATTCTTATTTGCGGTAGCCGTTTCATATATGTTGTATTGGTTTACGCGCTTAATGTGGTTTGTTATTTCTTCGATGGCGCAGGATAAATTTGCGTTCTGCGGTTACAGCAGGGAGGTGTACGATAATGAAGACTAAGTTCGGGTTTTCCTCCAAAATGCATTTGTTCATAATAGTTTCTTCCGTTATTTTGGCTATAGGTCTTGCTGTGGGAATTATATGTCAGTTTGTTGCCGGCGGATTTTTTAACTACGGCGGTGAAAAAGCTGATTATAAATGTATTAAAGTAACTTATCAAACGGTTGAATTCGGCGACGAAGCGGATTTGCTTGAGATTTGCGACAAAGCTTTTGCCGATCAGGGTTTGAGCCCCGTATCGACTCCCGCACACGGCGTCACCTCTATCGGCGGAGAATATATTTATAAATTCGGAACTGGCGTGGACGATAAGAAACTCAACGACGCTAAGGACGCTATTAATTCTGAAATCAGAAAAGCTATGGGTGAAGAAAATGAGCTTGTAGTAAGTATTTCCGCTTTGCATTCAGACTTTTCAGTCGGCGGCGGAGTAGTGGATTTCAATATGACGGCGGTTGTAATTTCGGTAATAGTCGTTCTTCATTTTATTTATTTCCTTATTCGTTACAGACTTACAATGGCGCTTGCAGCTGTCACGGCTGATTTGCATAATTTGGCGTTGTATGTAGCTTTACTTGCGATGACTCGTATACCTGTCGCTACGTCCGCGCTTGCGTTTGCCGTAATGACTGTGTTGGTAACGGTGATAGGAACAAGTTTCTTTTTCGATAGAATGCGAAAAAATTGTAAAAATGAAGATAACAGAAAACTTACTGCGTTTGAGCTTTGCGATAAAAGTGCAAACGAGTCGTTTATGTTAAATATAGTATTTGCATGCAGTATGGCTGTCGTGGCTTTATTGATGCTCGTGTTTATGGCGATAAGCGCTATGTCTTTAATTGCAATTCTTGCTCCCGTTATGTGTGCGTTTGTTTGTTTTGTATGTTGTGCTTACGGCACGGCGTTGTTCACACCTTCCGTATATTCCCGCTATAAGCAAATGGGAGACGAATATAAAGCGTCGCATACGCGCAAAACAAAAGAAAGAACAAGTAAATAAAAATAATTTCAAGGCGGGGTAACCCGCCTTTTTGCATTAATATGAAAAGAATTTTACAAGAATATAGTTTTTCTGCCGAACAGTGCGAAGAAATTGATCGCCTTGCCGAAGACTGCGGATTGTGCGTTGAAACCGTACAAATTTTATACGGAAGGGGAATAAGAGACAAAAAAAGTATTTATGATTTCATGCATCCTTCAAGGTCGCATTTTGTTTCTCCTTTTAAAATGAGCGGAATGAGCGAAGCTGTGAAACTTATAACAAGAGCGCGCGACGAGGAATGGAGCGTAGTTGTTTACGGTGATTACGATGCCGACGGTATTTGCGCTTCAACTATTTTGAGAAAAGCGCTTAAAGACTTTGGTATAGAACCTTTTGTTTGCGTTCCCGAACGTCGTAACGGTTACGGACTTTCAAGGGACCTTATCGATAATATTTTCGACGAATGTTTTCCTCAACTTATTATTACGGTGGATTGCGGAATTTCATGCGCCGATGAAGTAGAATATATTAAAGAGCTCGGTGCCGAAGTTATTGTAACGGACCATCATGAGTTGCCCGAGCGGATACCGGATTGTATATGTGTAAATCCTAAATTTCAGGACGATTATATTTACGATAATCTTTGCGGCGCGGGAGTCGCGTTTAAACTTGCTTGCGCTTTAAACGGCGAAACGGCTTTTAAATATCTTGATTTTGCCGCGATAGCAACCGTAGCGGATAGCGTTCCTCTAACGGGTGAAAATCGGGATATTGTTTACGAAGGTTTAAAACTGATAAATGCAAAACCTTCAGAGTGTTACGCACGTTTTTTAGGTAAGACAGACGGAGGGGTAACTTCGCAAACTCTTGCATTTTCTATTGCGCCGAAAATTAACGCTGCGGGAAGAATGGGGGATGCAAACGCGGCTCTTGCTCTTTTTGCCGAAACCGACGAATTAAAAATAATTGCGCTTTCGGAAAAACTTACCGAATATAATTTATTACGGCAAAAATATTGTGACGAACTTTATATGAGCGCAAAAACAAAACTTAACGAATCCGGCGAAATCGGTAAAGTTATTATGCTTTGCAACGAAGGGTGGAATGCCGGTTTCGTAGGTATAGTTGCCGCGCGGCCTGCGGACGAGTATACGCGCCCCGTAATTTTATTTGTCGAACATGACGGCGTTTTGCGCGGTTCGGCACGTTCGGTTGAACATGTGAACATATTTTTAGCTTTAAAAGCTTGCGAAAAGTATATAACCGAATTCGGCGGTCACTCCCAAGCAGCGGGCGTAAATATAACTAAAGATAATTTTGAAAATTTACGCGAAGCTTTGGATAACTTTATAGCTTGTAATTATAAAAAAGACGACTTCATACCTACGATATATATAAACGGCGAATTGAAAAAAACTTTATCCGCGCGTTTTGTTAAAGAGTTGGAGCTTTTGGAACCTTACGGCGTAGGTAACCGCCGTCCGATGTTTTTAGTGGAAGAAAATGCGGTGGAATCCAGACCCATTAAAGCATTATCGCCGCATTTGACGGTTAAAAGTCAGAAAATAGAGTTAATGTTTTTCGGTGGCAGTAAATTTGAAAAAATAATTTCTAGCTCTGCCAATAAAAAGTTTATATTCGAGTATAACGTATCTGTTTTCCGCGGGAAGGAATATATTAAAGGATTTATAAGAGATTTTATATGTTCGCGAGACAGCTTAATTAATGCTGTGGACGAAGTTGTTTTAAACGCGTTAAACGTGCTTTCGTTTCCGGAAGCAGATTGTACTGTAACTGACGTTAGTAAGGATTATATAGAAAAGGAAATGGAAACATGCGGTGATTTCGGAACGCTTTTTATAGCTTGGAACGGTAAAACTGTTTCCGAATATAAAAATGCCGATAGATTCGATTTGGATATGTTTGCGCCTTCAACTAAAATCTGCGCTTCTTCTGTTTTGCTTTCGCCTTTTGTTGACGTTGATTTAAACGGTTATAAAAAGGTAATATTTTTAGATAATCCTGTCGGCATAAGATTATCTTCGCTTGCCGGTAAAAAAATAGAAATCTGTAAAGATATGAGAAGCGGTCTTTTTGATAAATTATCGGCGGACAGAAATAAACTTTTAGAAATTTTTGCCGCAGTTTCTGCCAACGAGCCGTTTTTGGAAGGAGCTAGCGTGTTTGAAGTGGTTGCGGATAACACGCTGGGTTTCGATAAATTACAATTTGCTTTTGCTTTAAAAGTATTCGAACAACTTGATTTAATAAAATTTGACGACTATAAGTTTAAAGTATGTCGGGGAGTTAAAAACGCTCTTACCAATTCGGAAATTTATAATGTGGTGAGCAGAGCCGAAACGGAGTAAAAAATGACCGTACTAGAAAAAATCAACAGAAGTTATAATGAAGCCGACAACGAAATGCTTTACGCGGCTTACCGCTATGCCGAAGAACAGCATAGCGGGCAAAAGCGCGCTTCCGGAGAGCCTTATTTCAGCCATCCGTGCGCTGTCGCGGAAATATTAATAGATTTGGGGCTTGACGCTCCTACGGTGGCAGCGGCTTTTTTACATGACGTAGTGGAAGACACTTCCGCGACAGAAGAGGATATAAAAAAGAAATTCGGCAAAGAAATAATGACTTTGGTCGACGGCGTAACTAAGCTCGATAAAATTAATTTTCAGTCGCATGAAGACGAAGACGCTGAAAATTTCAGAAAAATTTTTGTGGCGATGGCAAACGATGTGCGCGTCATAATAATAAAACTTGCCGACAGACTTCATAATATGCGTTCTTTGAATTTTCTTTCCAACGAACGTCAGCAGAGAATTGCCAAAGAAACGCTGGATATCTATACGCCGCTTGCCGGCAGGTTAGGTATTTCGCAGATAAAATGCGAATTGGAAGATTTGTGTTTAAAATATATTGAACCCGAATCTTACGAATTTTTAGTTACCAATATACATCAGGAATTGGAAGAGCGAAAAAACTTTGTTGATTTTGTTGTTGAAGAAATAAAACATATTCTTGCGGAAAGCGGTATTAAAGGCGAGGTTTTGGGTAGGCCAAAGCATTTTTATTCTATATACCGAAAAATGAAAAAACAGGGCAAATCTTTGGACCAGATATATGATTTAACTGCCGTAAGAGTAATTGTCAATACAACAGAAGAATGCTACGAAATTCTCGGTAAAATTCATAAGCAATGGAAACCTGTTCCCGGAAGAATTAAAGATTATATTGCAATGCCTAAGCGCAATATGTATCAGTCTCTTCATACTACGGTTGTAACCAATTTCGGTCAGTTTTTTGAAATTCAGATTCGTACCGTGGAAATGCATAAAATGGCTGAGTACGGTATCGCCGCGCATTGGAAATATAAAGAAAACAAGTCGGCCGAAAGTAATTTTGACGCAAGGCTTTCGTGGATTCGAGACGTTATGGATTGGCAGGGAAGCCTTAACGAATCAAAAGAATTCGTAGACAGCCTTAAAAACGATCTTTACGATAACGAACTGCTCGTTTTCACTCCGCATGGCAAAGTTATTTCATTGCCGCTTGAAGCTACTCCGGTAGACTTTGCGTATGCCATACATTCTGAGGTTGGCAACAAGTGCGTAGGCGCTAAAGTTAACGGTAAAATGGTCAGCCTTAATTCAGTTTTGACGACGGGAGATGTCGTTGAAATTTTAACGCAGTCAAATGGTAAAGGACCTTCTTGGGATTGGCTTAAATTTGTAAAATCAGGCTCGGCGCGCGCAAAAATCCGTCAATTCTTTAAAAAAGAAATGAAGGAAGAGAATATTAAAACGGGTAAAGCTATGCTTGAAGCTGAGGCGAGAAGAAAAGGTTATTCTCTCGGCGACCTTCTTACCGAAAGTTCATTTAAAAAACTTTCCAACAAACTTGTTTTTAGTTCTGTTAACGAAATGTATGCTTCGGTAGGTTACGGAGCCGTAGGCATAAATCAGGTAATTTATAAACTTATAGATTATTACAAAAAGGAAGTTCCCAAAGATATTGAGGTGCTCGACGAAAGTAAACTCAAAAAAACGCCTTCCGGAAGCGTCACTATCAAAGGTATGGGCGGACTGCTTGTGCGTTTTGCACACTGTTGCAACCCCGTGCCGGGCGACGATATAATAGGTTTTGTATCCCGAGGCAGGGGAGTAATCGTTCACCGTACCGATTGCAGTAATTTAGCGGATATAGATAAGAACCGTCTGCAACCGGCGCAATGGACGGGAAGCAGCGACTCTGAATTTATCGCCGGTTTAAAAATCATCGCCGATAACAGCGACGGAATTATGGTTTTTATCTCGGGAGAGCTTGCCGTTTTAAAATTATCCATGACGGCGATTAACGGCAGGTTAAATAAAGATAAGAATGTTGAAATAGATTTGAGAGTTAAATTAAACAAACGCTCGGATTTAGAACTTTTAATTACCCGTTTAAAGAGGGATAAACGCGTCATAGATATTTTCAGAACTACTAATTAATTATGGATATTTTTAAAATAGAGCCGTTGGGTTTTGCGAGTAATTCTTATATTTTAACGGCGGACGGCAAGTCCGCGGTAGTAATAGACCCGTCTGAACCGCGAATAAAGGAAATATTAAATAATAAAGGATTAAAATGCGAAGCCGTGTTGCTTACACACGGGCATTTTGATCACGTGGGCGGTTGCGGGCGGCTGTTTGCCGAAGGCGCGCGTATATATTGCGGCGAACGTGAAAAAGATCTGATTTTCAGTCGCGCATTTTTAAATATGTTCGGCGGGGTTACTGTTCCCGAGTTCGAAATAAATAAAACATTTTCCGACGGTGAAAATTTTGAAGTCTGCGGTCTTAAATTTACGGTAATGAATACTGCCGGACACAGCGCCGGGAGCGTGTGTTATATTACGGAAGATAAAATATTCACAGGAGACACGCTTATGTGCGACGGCGTCGGTAGAACAGATTTACCTACAGGCGATTATTCCGAGCTCGTAAAGAGCGTAAAAAAGTTGTATTCTCTTTCCGGCGATTATAAAATATATTGCGGTCACGGACCAAATACTACGTTGCTTAACGAAAGAAGATTCAATTCGTTTGTGAGGAGCGAATAATGCTTGAAACAAATAGTGAAACTTTACGTCCCGAAATTTTGGACGTATTGCGTATGTTCGGATGTGAAAACGAAAATTTTACGCATTATTTTTCAAGTGCGGGAGATAAGTTTTTAAACGTTATAGAATACGGCGAGAAATTTTACGATTTTGAAGAGAGTTATAAAGCGGAAAACGAAATTGTTTATAAACGTCTTGCTAAACGCGCATGTAAATTAGCGTTTTATAAATTGCTTTCCGAGTTAAAAAATGTAACATTTCCTTGGGGAGCTTTAACCGGGATTAGACCTTCAAAGCTTGCGTATGCGGAAGTTGCCGAGGGTAGGGATTTTAAGAATCTTTTCAAAAAACTTTGCGTAGCCGACGAAAACGCCGAACTTATCGCTCGGATAATAGAAGAACAGAAAGAAATATATGCAAAAGGAGGAAGGGAATTTTTTATAAGTATTCCTTTTTGTCCAACAAAATGTGCGTATTGTTCTTTTATAACCGCGCCTATAAAAGAAACTGGAATTTACGTCGAAGAATATATAGACTGTCTTGTAAAAGAAATATATTCGGTAAAATCTTTGTGTAAAAATTTACGCAGTATTTATATAGGCGGAGGTACTCCTTTCGTGCTTGAAGAAAGTCAATTGGCCCGCATATATGCCGCGATTAACGAGGTTTATAAAGGTAAAGCAGAGTATACTGTGGAAGCCGGCCGACCGGATGTTTTCAACGAACGTAAATTAGAACTATCCAAGGATTTCGGAGTGACGAGAATTTGCGTAAATCCGCAGTCGTTCAACGATAAAACGCTTCAAGCCATAGGAAGAAAGCATACTTCGGCGCAAACGTTGACCGCTTACGAGTCGGCGCGTAAATTTGGTTTTGATATTAATTTGGATTTAATTGCCGGACTTGCCGACGAAACCCCCGCTGATTTTGAAAAATCGATTGACAAGGCAATTTCGCTTAATCCCGAAAATATAACGGTTCATACGCTTTCTTTGAAGTCGGGAGCAAAATTAAAAGAAGATTTAAGCAGGTTGGAAGTTACCGGTATTTCGGATATGATTAAAATTTCACGAGAAAAACTTTCCGACGCGGGATACGAGCCCTATTATATGTATCGTCAAAAATATCAGGCCGGCGGGTTGGAGAACGTCGGTTGGACCAAACGCGGTAAGGCGTGCGTTTATAATATAGGCGTAATGGAAGAAGTTTCAGACAATATTGCGGTGGGAGCAAACGCAATTTCCAAACGTATATTCGGCGAAGAGGATAGAATTGAACGTTGTGCGTCCCCCAAAGATATACCTTCTTATATCAAAAAAGTTGATAAACTGATAACGGATAGAAATAAATTTTTCTCGGAGGATTGACGAGCATGAAACTTTTATTTAAACAGAGGTATTTTTCCTGGTTCGACAGTTACGATGTTTATTATGAAGACGGTTCCGTGGCTTATACCGTACAGGGGCAGTTAAGTTGGGGACATAAAATACATATCAACGATTCGCACGGAATTCATATTGCAACTGTTAAAGAAAAGGTTTTTACGTGGCTGCCGCGTTTCGAGTTTTTCGTTGGAGGCGCTTACGTAGGGAGTCTGAAAAAAAAGTTTACTTTTATACACCCTTCTTATGAAATGGATTTTAAAGGTTGGTGCGCTACAGGTAATTTTATACAGCGGGATTATGTAATTACGGAAGCTTCCGGCGCAACCGTTGCAAGCATTAGTAAGCAAATTTTAAATTTTACCGATACTTATGTAATAGAAGTTGCAAATCCGCAAGACGCGCTGTATGCGCTTTTGTTTACGCTTGCAGTCGACACCGAAAAGTGCGACCAAAATTAAAATAAACGGCGCTTTTGTATTAAGAATATTTTATTTAATTTACATAAAATCGTTTGCTATTTTTTAAACGATATGTTAGAATATCTTAGGTTACGGTTACAAGGCTGTGCGAACACTCAACGGCTTGCCTTGTTTCACGCAAATATTCCATAGGAGGATAAATTAAATGGAAAAGCAGGAAATTATCGCTAAATTCGCAACTAAGGAAGGAGATACGGGTTCACCCGAAGTGCAAATTGCGCTTTTAACGGAAAGAATCAATCACCTTAACGAGCATCTTAAAGAGCATATTCACGATAACC
>CATKAP010000343.1 GCA_949746255.1 uncultured bacterium | reverse complement strand
TTGGAAACCGTAGGCTATTGTTTCAAGGAACCCGATAAATCTTTGAACACAGTAAGAGTGGTATATAAAGATTTCACTGTAAACGCGCTTTTGGAAGCGTTTGCAAAGATGTTGTTGCGCAACGAAAGTCTAAAAACGGAAAAAGAAAACGTAAAAGAAATTCCAAAAGATGTATACACAGTTGAAGAAAAAGTTATTTATATAAAGGAAAAATTGGTTGAAAAGGGCGAAGTTGAATTTGAAAGTCTTTTTAAATCTTTTTCCTGTAACGAAGTCGTTACAACTTTTCAGGCGTTGCTGGAAATGTTAAAGCACCAATTTATTACAGTGGTACAAACTTGTTCGTTCGGAACTATAAATATAAAACTTAATCCTAATTGGGATTTAAAGGAAGTCACAAGTGAACAATTTGACGAATATAATTGAGGCGGTTGTATTTGCTTCAGGGGGGGCCGTTCCCGGAAAATATATCGTGGAAAAACTTGGTTGTACAATAAAACAAGTAAATTCATGTATAGACGAACTAAAAATACGTTACGGAGAAGAAAGCGGTATTCAGCTTCTTATTTTTAACGGCAAAATTCAATTTGCTTCCAATCCCAAATACAAACAACAGATTTCGGAAGTTCTTATTCCCATAAAAGAAAAAGAGTTTACAAAAACAATACTCGAATGCGCGGCAATAATAGCTTATAAACAACCTATTACAAAGCCGGAGCTGGAAGACATACGGCAAGTTAGTTGCGATTATGCGGTACATACTTTATTGGAACTAGAAATGATAGCTCCGTGCGGAAGAAAGGACGCTGTCGGTAAACCTATTTTATATGCTACCACCGATAATTTTTTGAAACGGTTTAAGCTTAATTCAATTGACGAATTGCCCGATTATGACGAACTTATGGCGCAGATTGCCGAGCTTAACAGCGCTGCTTTTTCGGATGACGAGGACGACGGTAATTATCTTTATAAAAAAGATGAATATGTGGAGGTTGCCGACTCACCCGCTCAAAAGCAGATAAAAAAGGAACAGCCTGTCGTTAAGACAACCGAAGACGGATTTGAATTGCCCGACTTTATTTCCGATGACGATGATGTAATAAAAATAGATTAAGTAATTTTAAAAGAGGACGGTTAAGCCGTTCTTTTTTTTGTATATTTTATAACTGTTTACAAATAATAATGTTATGAGTACCGCAACGGTATATATTTCAGCAATTTTATTTGCCTTAATAATTTTTCCTGTCCATATTTTTAATTATGTTTACCTTAATTCAGAAGAACGGTATGCAAGTCTAAATATAGGTGTATACGGAAAAAATTTTTTTAACGTAAACACGGTTAAGAATAAACCGCAGGAAATGCAAATTAACGGACAAAATAAAAAAGTTGATTTTAAAAAATTAAAATCTTCCTTTTATAAAATATTCAACAAGTTATGTATATATAAGATAATCCAACTTGGTGATTACGGACTTATGAAGGAAAACAATGCTTACGTTGCATTGGCGCAAAGCGCGTTATCTACTGCGATTTATAAATTTATTCAGATAAACGGCAATTATTGCAAATTAAGAAATTACACCATACTTAATGAAGAACATTCCGAAATACGATACTATTCAAAAATGATAACAATTTTAAATCTAATAGTAATCGCAAAAATAATTTTAATATTTATAAAGGAGAAGTTAAAATGATAAAAAGAAAAAGTTCCGGTAAAAACGAATTCGAAACGCCTGCAATATCCGTTGAAAAAGTTGCGGACGCAAACACCGTAATAGGTAAATCTATAATCACGGTAAGCGGAGCGGAAGTTATTCCTCTTTCCTCCGTAACTGTTGTAAATTTAAGCGGCGGCGGAGAATATGGCGATGTTAAAACTTTTAGAGAAGCCGACGGATTTCAGCTTGCCGGCGGTAATGGAACGGTTATTTCCGTAAAACCGAAGGGATTTCTTGTTGACGACGGAAAAGGTTGCCGACTGCTTAAAATGGAGGAGGGAGCCATCGATACCCTCATAGATAAAACCGGGGAGTTTGTTCATAAAATTTCAGACAATGCGTAAAAAATGTTTATTATTGTTATTTGTTGTATCTGTTTTGTTGGGAACGTTTTCAAACGTATTTTCCGTAACCGCAAACGCGGAAGCCTCGTCTGCGGAAATGGCAATGGAATTGACGACGGGGGAAATACTTTCACAAAGTAACGCCGAAGTAAAATTGCCTATGGCAAGCACTACAAAAGTTATGACGGCGATTATCATAATAGAGGATTGTAATCTTGAAGAAAGTTTTATCGTTCCGGAAGAATCCGTCGGTGTAGAGGGGTCTAGTATCTATCTTCGAAAGGACGAGGAAATTTCTGTAAAAGATTTGTTATACGGTTTAATGTTACGGTCGGGAAACGACAGTGCGACCGCTCTTGCTATTCATCACAGCGGCAGTGTTGAAAAATTTGTAGAAGTAATGAACGAGCGGGCCAAAAAGATAGGCGCGCAAAACACATCTTTTAAAAATCCTAGCGGACTGCCAGCAGAAGGGCATTATACCACAGCTCATGATTTATGTTTGATTTCCTGTTATGGTATGCGCAACCGCGTCTTTAAAGAAATTGTTTCTACCGAAAACTATAAGGGTAAATATCGTTCCTATGTAAATAAGAATAAAATGCTTTATAATTACGAAGGTGCCAACGGTGTTAAGACAGGTTATACTTTAAAAGCGGGTAGATGTCTTGTATCTTCCGCCGAAAGAAACGGTATGGACGTAGTATGTGTGGTTCTGAATTGCCCTGATATGTATAAGCGTAGTGCGGCAATACTTGACGAATGCTTTAAAAGCTTCAAATTAATAAATTTAAGCGAAGAGCAAGTATTTATGTCAGACAAAATACTTTGCAAATTAGATAAATCTTATAGTTTTATAGCAAAGAATGCTGAAGAATTAACTTATAAGGTAATTTCAATAGATTTGTCGGAAAAAATAAAACAAGGCGATAAAGTAGGTAAACTTGAAATTTACGTCCGAAACAGCTTGATTTTTTGCGGAGATTTATATAGTATATAACTATACAAAATAATCTTAAAAAGGCAGAAGAATGAGAATTAACAAATATCTTGCTTCATGCGGTATAGCTTCGCGAAGAGAATGCGATAAGCTTATTTCCGAAGGCAAGGTAACGATAAACGGAAAACCCGCTTCCCTCGGTTGTGAAGTTGGTGACGGCGACGAAGTATTTGCGGACGGTAAAAAAGTAAATTTACAGAAAAACGAATATTATATCATAAATAAACCAAAAGGATATATTTGTTCAGTTTCCGATGAAAAAGGCAGAAAAACAGTTTTAGATTTAATGCCTTCGGGAGTAGGAAGAATTTACCCCGTCGGCAGACTTGATTACGACAGCGAAGGGCTTCTTATTTTGACGACAGACGGAGAACTTGCGCAGAGGCTTACTCACCCGTCAAACGAAATACCGAAAACTTCCCTTGTTAAAATTGAAGGTATTGTTACCGAAACGATGCTTAATCCCATAAGAAGCGGTATTGAAATAGAAGGCGGATACGTTACTAAAAAATGTAAGGCTCATGTGGTAGAAACTAATAAAGCCTATACAAAAATACACTTAACACTTACAGAAGGCAAAAACAGAGAAATAAGAAAAATGTTTGCGGCAATAGGAAAAGAAGTAATGTTGCTGAAACGTATAAAAATCGGCGACTTGACTTTAAGAGGTTTAGACCGCGGAACATACCGAAAACTTACAAAACAAGAAATCGCATATTTAAATTCACTTTAAAAAAAGAGCGGCAAAGCCGCTCTTTTATATGGTTAAAATTTTATTCTCAGTTTTTTCTTTAGTAATAAAATTTCTTAAATTTGTAGAAAATTCATCTATTTTTAAGCATTTTTTAGCCGTCTCATTTAATTTTTCACAATCTCTGCCTCGTAAAATAAGGGGGTTAACCGACTTGGATAATTCGGAAAGAATTTCATCCGCGCAATCTTTCTTTACGGCAAGAGGTTTCAAATAAAGCGTTGTATCAAGAAATTCAAAACATTCGTCCGCAAAGAGCCCGAGAAGGTTTGCGCATAAAATACGCTTTATTCGCGAAGCGGAATAACGGCGTGATGTACAACTTTCTATTATCGAACAGTATTCCCCGCGGGAAGTTTTAAGTTTGTTTTCAAGTCCTTCTCCGCAACCGAATAGTCGTTTAAGGCGTTTTGAATCCGTTTTTAAAAGTTCGTAAACCGTTAATTCTTGGAATTTATTATAATCTCTTAAAAATAAATCAATATCTTTATAAACAAATTCAGGTAAATTTTCTTTAACAAGCGGGGAGGTTAAGTTGTTTCTAATAGCGCTTGCTGAAGAAAAATTTTCATTCATTTTTTCGTCGTTAAAGTTTGCTCCCACACGTTCAATCGGCTGTAATTCTAATTCTCCGCCTTGTCCCAAGTTTGCTTTTGCATATTCCATAGCAAGAATATTATTGGAATTTTCCAGCAGATCGCGATTACCGCCCGCCGAAACAAATGCTTCCGTATAACTTTTTACATAACTCCGACCTTCCGCAAGGTTTTTATTTAAAACTTCTGAAAATTTTTCGGATTCGTTTAATAGTAATTTTGCCTCTTTGGAAAAATCCGCGCAAGTTTCGCAACCGAACGAGAGAACTTTTACCGCAGGTATTGATTTTAAAATTTTTACCGCGCCTTTGGCAAATATTTCGGCGGGAGCAACGGAGAAAGCCGTAGGCAGTTCCAATACGCAATCTGCGCCGCCTAAAATTGCATGGCGCGCGCGAACATATTTATTTGCAATCGCGGGTTCGCCGCGTTGCGTAAAACTGCCGCTCATAATGCAAATAAGTTTATCGCAACCGGAATCAGACTTAATTCTTTCAAAAAGATACTTATGTCCGTTGTGAAAAGGATTTAATTCGCAAATGTTTGCATAATATTTCATAATAACCTTTACAACTTATAAAATCCGTTGTATAATATTGGAAAAAACAGATTGACAAGCTAATTATAAACCAATCTTTATGGAAAAGAAAGTAAATTTAAGGAGAAATGAAATGTCACTTATCGATAAAATTAAAAAAGTCGGTAACGAAGTTGTCGATTCGCTCAACGGACTCGGCGAAGAACTTGAAGATGCTATAAACGGAACACCGAAACTTCTTCGGGAAATTAAAGAGAAAGCTGCCGCTAGAAAAAAAACCATAGTTCTTTGCGAAGGCGAGGATAAGCGCGTTGTTGAAGCCGCCGCAAAAATTACCAAAGAGGGAATTGCCAAAATCGTTCTTATAGGCAACGAAGCGGAATGTAAAAAAATCGCTCCAGGCGTTGACCTTGAAGGAATTACGTTAATAGATCCGCTTACATCGGATAAAACGGTACAATACGCCAACATTTTATACGAAGCCAGAAAAGCTAAAGGAATGACTGAGGAACAGGCTAAGGAACAGGCAAAAGACAGAACGATGTTCGGCGCCTTAATGCTCAAAGCCGGCGACGTGGACGGATATGTTTCCGGAGCGTGTCATTCTACGGCGAATACTCTTCGTCCGGGATTACAGGTGGTAAAAACAGCGCAAGGTATTAAAACCGTTTCAAGTTGTTTTATAATGATTGCACCCGATAAAAATAACGCCTATAATCCTGACGGCGTGGCGATTTTTGCCGATTGCGCAATTAACATAGAACCAACGGCTGAACAGCTTGCCGATATTGCTGTAACTTCCGCAAAAACTGCAAAAGAGATTGCGGGTATCGAACCTAGGGTTGCTATGCTTTCTTTTTCAACTAAGGGTAGCGGCAATGACGATAAGTTCACTCAGTCGGTTCCAAAAGTAAAAGCGGCTACGGAACTTGCCAAGCAAATCGCGCCGAATCTCGATTTGGACGGAGAATTCCAATTCGATGCGGCTGTTGCGCCTGAAGTCGGGCAACTCAAAGCTCCCGGGTCTAAAGTGGCGGGGCGCGCCAATGTTTTTGTTTTTCCCAACATTAACGCTGGAAATATCGGTTATAAAATTGCGCAACGCTTCGGCGGTTATATGGCTATCGGGCCCATATGCCAAGGTTTCGCTAAACCTTTAAACGACCTTTCGCGCGGATGCAGCGTAGACGATATAGTGGCAACTGTTGCCGTGACCGCTTTACAGGCGGAATAATTAACTAAGGAGAATAAAAATGAAAATTTTAGTTGTAAACGCGGGGAGTTCTTCTTTAAAATATCAGCTTATAGATATGGAAACCGAAAAAGTTCTCGCAAAAGGCGGCTGCGAGAGAATAGGGATTAACGGCTCTTTATTAAAGGCCAAAGGTAACGGTAAAGAAAAAGTTTTCACTAAAGATATGCCAAACCATAAAGTTGCAATACAGCTTGTATTGCATGCTCTGCTTGACGAACAGATAGGCGTTATAAAATCTATGGAAGAAATAGACGCTGTTGGGCACAGAGTGGTTGCAAGCGGAGAATACTTCAAAAAAGCTACGCTTGTAACTCCGGAAGTTTTGCAAACCCTTGAAGAAAAAACTTTTGAACTTGCGCCTTTACATAATCCGGCGGCAGCTACCGGACTGCGCGCGTGTATGGAAGTTATGCCTGAAACGCCTATGGTTTTGGTTTTCGATACATCTTTTCATGCGACTATGCCGGAAAAAGCATATTTATACGGAATAGCATACGAAGATTATAAAAATTTCGGCGTCAGAAAATACGGCGCGCACGGTACCAGTCATAAATTTGTTGCGGGAGAAGCGGCGAAATTTCTTGGTAAAGCGCCGGAAGAATTAAAAATAGTTACGTGCCATTTGGGTAACGGTTCGTCAATAACTGCGGTTGACGGGGGTAAATGTATAGATACTTCTATGGGCTTTACTCCTCTTGCAGGCGTTCTTATGGGAACTCGTTCTGGAGATATTGACGCTTCCGCCGTAGAGTTTCTTGCAAGAAAGAAGGGAATGAGTCATTCCGAAACGGTAACATATTTGAATAAAAATTGCGGAGTTTCTGGCATTTCAGGAGTTTCAAGCGATTTCAGAGATCTTATTTCGGGAGCAAAAAAAGGTAATAAACGTTGTGATTTGGCGCTCGAGATGTTTGCTTACCAAACTAAAAAGTTTGTCGGCGCATACGCAGCGGCAATGGGCGGACTTGATTGTATAGTTTTTACTGCGGGAATAGGTGAAAATACCGCGCCCGTAAGGGAAAAAGTTTGCGAAGGTTTGGAATTTTTAGGGGTCAAGTTCAATCAACGCGCCAACGCGGGAAAAAATGACGGAAGCATACGCGAAATCTCCAAAAAGAATTCAAAAGTAAAGATTTTAATTATTCCAACAAACGAAGAGTTGGTAATAGCAAGAGAAACTGCGGAACTTTTATAAAAATTCTTTTTGTTGTCGAATAAAATAAGTTGACAAAGATTTAACGTTATTATATAATTTTACAGTCGGCTAAGATATGAAAATAGAAGTCAAAAAACTAAACGCTCTCGGTAAATATTCGGGAAGTTTCAAATTCGATTATTCCCCTTCCGAAAAAATGTGCGTTATCCCGCTTTGTGAAGTGAAGGATAGCGTTAAAGTTTCGGGTAGTTACGAAATATACAAAGACGACAGCGTAGGAGTAATCCTGACTATAGAATACGATATATCGGGTAAATGTTCCTATTGTTTGAAAGAAGCTGAAAAAAGCGTAGTTTTTACTTCGGAAATATTATTTGTTACCGATGATGACGATGAAAATTATATTTATGACGGTATAAAAATTGATTTAACGACCGCCGTAAACGATGCAATACTAATAAGTCAGCCTTCCGTTTTATTATGCGAAGCTGGTTGTAAAGGTATTGCTATAACTTAAAAAAGAACAAAGAGGTGTAAGATATGGCAGTACCTAAGGGAAAACAGTCCAAAAGCAGGACTAACAAGAGATTTGCGAACTATAAAGCTACGGCTCCTACGTTGGTAGAGTGCCCTCATTGTCACACGAAGATGCAGGCGCATAGAGTTTGCGGCAACTGCGGCTACTACGATAAGGTCGAAGTAGTTTCCAAAGACGAAAAGAAATCGTAATTCTGTTGCGGACTGTCTTGTTAAGGCAGTCCGTATTTTTAAAATAAAAATTAAAATAGGTGGATTATGAAACATACCGACATTAAAGATTTGTTTACTTGCTCTGCGGATTTTTTAAACGTTCAAGTTACTGTTTGCGGATGGGTAAGAACGTGGAGAGATTCGAAAAGCATAGCGTTTATAGAACTTAACGACGGAACTTCGCTCAACAATTTACAACTTGTCATTGAAAAAGGAACTATACCCGAAAACGAAGTTAAGCCGGCTCTTGTAGTCGGTGCGGCGCTTGCTGTCACGGGTAAATTTATTACTTCAGAAAGAAACGGGTTTGAAATGGTACCCCAAAGC
>CATKAP010000342.1 GCA_949746255.1 uncultured bacterium | reverse complement strand
TCAGAAAACAATTTTGAAGGTAAAACAATTGTTCCGTTTATCACCCATGGTGGCGGTGGTAAATATACAATAGCAGAAGATATGGGTAAAATGGCAAAAGGTTCAAAAGTCTTATCTCCTCTTGTTATTTACGAAAAAGGAAACTCTGAAACAGACAAAGAAATTGATAACTGGTTAAAACAAATTAAATAGGAGGATTAATGAAAAGAAATCTGATTTTGTTTCTATCAGCACTTCTGCTGATAGGCTTATTTGAGGTACAAACATTTGCGAAAGGCGAGGCAATGAAAGAGAAAATCCAAAAAGAAAAAGTATTTTACAATCAAACATACAATAACGTAAAAATAGCAGGTGAATTATATAAGCCTGAAAACTTTGACGTAAATAAAAAATATCCCGCAATTGTTGTCGTTCATCCGGCAGGCGGAGTAAAAGAACAGGTTGCAGGTTTATATGCAAAAAGATTATCAGAACAAGGGTTTATAACGCTTGCTTATGATGCAGCTTATCAAGGCGAAAGCGAAGGCGTTCCACATTTTCTTGAAAATCCTGCAAGTCGTGTTGAAGACGTCCGCTCAAGTGTTGATTATTTAACAACACTTCCTTTTGTTGATAAAGAAAACATCGGTGTTTTAGGAATTTGCGCCGGTGGCGGTTATGCATTTAATGCAGCAGAAACTGAAATGAGAATAAAAGCAGTCGCAACTGTTTCAGCATTTGATTTAGGAAGAGCAAGACGTCAGGGTTTAAACGACTCTATGACAATCGAGCAGCAACACCAAAAACTAAAAGATGCAGCAGAACAAAGAACAAAAGAAGTTAACGGTGGTGAAATTAAATACAACGGATATGTTCCAAATTCATTAGAGGAAATTCCTGAAAATGCACCTCCGATGTATCGTCAAGGCTATGAATACTACAGAACTGATTTAGCAAAACACCCGAGAAGTGAGAATAAATATATCTTTTCAAATTACGCTGAACAAGCAGCGTTTACTGCCTTTGACAGACCCGGATTTGTATCGCCAAGACCTGTTTTATTTATAGTCGGTGAAAACGCTGAATCTGCTTATTTCAGCAAAGAAGCCTACGACAAAGCACTTGAACCGAAAGAATATGTGGTTATTCCAAACGCAACCCATATTGAAATGTATTACAAACCTGAATATGTAAATCAGGCAGTAGAAAAATTAAGCGAATTTTACGGAAAAAACTTGAAAGGGAATAAATAATGTTAAAGAAATTTTTAGCGACAATTGTTTTAAGTACGGCACTAACTTTATGCACTAATGCCACAGAAGTTCCAAATATTGAACTAAACAACGGAACAAAAATTCCTCAATTAGGACTTGGAACATTTATGCTTGCTGAAGGCGAGGGCGAAAGCGAAGCATATACAGCAGCACTCACCGCACTGAAAGCAGGCTATCGTCATATTGATACTGCACACGCTTACGGAAACGAAAGAAGTATCGGTCGAGCGATTAAAGATAGCGGAATTCCTCGTGAAGAAATTTGGGTTACATCAAAATTGTGGCCGAGCGAGTTTGGCGAAGGTAAAACCGCAGAGGCATTTGAAAAAATGCTTAAAAGATTAGATTTAGACTACGTTGATTTAGTTTATGTTCATCAGCCTGTGGGCGATGTTATGGGTGCTTGGAAAGATTTAGAAAAAGCATACAAAGATGGAAAAATCAAAGTTCTTGGTATTTCAAACTTTGATAAAGACGAAAAAGTTTTTGATGAATTTTTTAAGACTGTGGAAGTTAAACCGCAAATTATGCAAATGGAATGCCATCCTTACGCTCAAAGAGAATACTGGCAAAAACGTATTAAAGAACAGAATATGCAGCAGGAAAACTGGTATCCGCTTGGCGGCAGACAAAGTAACGGCTTGATTTTAAAAGATAAAACTATTAATAAAATTGCGAAAGCTCACAAAAAATCACCAGCACAAATTGTTCTAAGATGGCACATTCAAAAAGGATTTATTACAATTCCTGGTGCAAGCAATCCTGATTATATAAAAGAAAATATTGATATTTTTGACTTTAGCCTGTCTGATAAAGAAATGGAAAAAATTCACAAATTAAATACTGAAAAAAGAATTTTTAACCCGCCTTATGAAGAAGCTAAAAAACGTTATTTAGAAACTGTTTTACCGAATTAAGACTTGAGCCTGCCAAGTTTAGGCAGGCTTTTTTCCAAAAACGAGAAAG
>CATKAP010000341.1 GCA_949746255.1 uncultured bacterium | reverse complement strand
TTCAAGAACCGCTGTTTAATTTATTTTATTTGTGTTTCAAAATATTTATTAACCAAATCAATTATTGCAAAATAATTAGGGAACAAGAATTGTCCTTTTCATAAATTTTTTCTAAATATTCCACAGGTAAAATTAAATGCCCCAAATCACATAAACAAATTTCATTATCTATTAAA
Source organism: uncultured bacterium (assembly GCA_949746255.1). Taxonomy (GTDB): domain Bacteria; phylum Bacillota; class Clostridia; order Christensenellales; family Borkfalkiaceae; genus Coproplasma. The sequence continues at coordinate 1,798 of CATKAP010000341.1, read as the reverse complement.
AAATTTAAAACATCTTCAGTAAAAAATTCTTGAATTTTTTCGCAACTTAAATTATCATTTAAAATATCTATAATCAAAGACCAAGCAACAATTAATCTTTTCTTCTTTATTTTTAAATTGCACAATTTTTTTAATTCATTTTTATCAAATGAATCATCAAATTCTAATTTTTTAAACGGGTCTTTTTTACTAGTTAAAATAAAATCTATATAATTATTAATCCTCATAATTACCTAAATAATTCTAAAATTTCTTTCCATAAATTTTTTAACGCTTTTCTTTGTTTAGGCTTTAAAGGCGGTTGCCCCTTTAAAGGTTTCCCATCTATACCTATTTTTATATTGCTACCATCTGTTCCTTTCAAATGGACATGAATAGGGCATGGTCATTTGAATATTTCTCTGCCCAATGCACACCGCCTAGTTTTATATTGTATCCCAATCAAATCTTACTTCCGAAATTTTCTCGTCATTATTAAATAAACCATAATACATATAGTCATTACTTCTGCAATTAATAATAATTTGAATTTTTAAAGAATTTTCAAACTTAATTATGCAATCCAACGTATCGCTAATATCAACCTCCACAACGCAAGAATTTATAAATTTTGAACGAATTAATTCAAGATTATTAAATAAAAGGCTATTGTTATAAGGCAATTTTAAATAATCTTTTTCGGGAGCATTAAAGTTCGGCAATAAAAATCTTTCCGACTCCATTACTAAAATTTTATTTTTATCACTTATACGCCAGAATGATTGAATTTTAAGGCTATAAAAGTTTGAAAATACAAGTATTAAAGAACTATCCTCATCATTTATGGTTTTATCATTAAAAATTAAATTAATTAAAGTTTTTCCCTTTAAACAATCAAAAGTTTTGATAATATCAGCCTTCCTCATTTAAATCTTCCACCACCGTCAATTGATTATTTAATTTAAAAAATGAATAATATTCTTTATTGCTTCCGAAAAAAGTATAAAAATCTTTCTCATTTTCAGATACATCAAAATATATTTCAATCTTGATATCGGAATTAATAGTTACAACCAAATCACCTAAATTGTTGATAGTTAGCTCATTAACAACTTCATTTTTTAACAGTTGATTTGCAATTTTTAAAGATTCTGAAATAAGAGAATTTTTTTTATTGCTCATCTTCTCATCTTCAATAAAATTTTTAGTAAAATAAAAATCGGTAGAGCACAATATAATTTGACCTCGATAAATTATTCTCAATAATGCATAAACAGAAAAATATGAATCATCATCAAAATATATATCTATGCTATTATCAAATAGAGGCACATTTATTGAATAATCAATTTCTTTTATTCTTTTTCCTTTTATAAAATTTTGTAAATTAACATTATTTTTATTAAATACTTTAACTGTACGCATTTTTATAACCCGAAAATACCTTTAAGAAATTCCAATAAATCTTCATAAGTGTCAAAATATTCACCAAACTTTTTTGCTTTACCTAACTCACGATGTCCTATATCCCATTCAGGAGAATTTTTAGAAAATCCTAACTCTTTCATTGCATCATTATACTGTTTGTTTTCATAATTATTATGCCCTTGTCTAGAACCATAACCTTTCGAAAATAACACATTAGCGAGAGCAATACTGCCAACTACGCTGCCGGCTAAAATTACACTTCCGGCTACTACCGCGCCTGCTCCCAATATCACCGCTCCGCCACCGGCTATCACTGCTCCGCCGCCGGCTATTGCTGCCATTCCCAAGCCGCTACCTATCATTCCGGCTCCCGCACTTATCAATGCCGCTC
>CATKAP010000340.1 GCA_949746255.1 uncultured bacterium | reverse complement strand
TGGTAGCTCATCGGGCTCATAACCCGAAGGTCGTCGGTTCAAATCCGGCCCCCGCAACCACAAAAACAGCCGTTTTCGATTTGAAAGCGGCTGTTTTTCTTATTTTTTCAAGAAGTTTATTTTTGCGCCCGCTCGAATAATTCAACTTTAATTCAACTCGCCCAAAAATTCAAGCCTTTTTCAAGAATACATCGGCCAGGATATCGGCGTTCCGCTGGTCGGCTTCCTCCATGACGTGGGCGTAGATATTTGCGGTGGTGGACACCTGGGCATGGCCCAAGCGCTTTGAAATGGACACACTGTCCACGCCATTGAAGTAGAGCATAGAGGCCATTGTATGCCGGAAAGCGTGGGGGTTGATGTGCGGGAGGCTGTGCCGCTTGCTGAACCTGTCCAGCCATGTGGTCACGCCGTCCGGGTGCATGGGCTTGCCGCTGTCTTGGGCGAATACAAAGCCCTGGTACTGGTAGTACTCCCCCAGGCGTAGCCGTTCCTCATTCTGCCATGCGCGGTACTTACGCAGGAGTTTCATGGTTTCGAGCGGGAGGGTGACATAACGGTTTGACGTGGCAGTTTTGGGGCTGTCCTCATAAATTCCCCGGTCAGCACTGTATAGCACGTTGTTACAGATATGGATTTTACACCCTTCAAAGTCTACCTTGTCCCACTTCAAGCCCAGGATTTCCCCGCGCCGTGCCCCGGTAATCAGCAGCATATGAGTGATGGTGCGCCATTTGATAGGCTCCTGCTCCAAAGCATCCCGGATAGCCTCCACCTGTTCCGGCTGGAAGTAATTCACTTCCCGGCGTTCCTGCTTTGGGAGCGTGGCCTTGCCCGCCACGTTGAAGGGTACAAGCCCCTCCCGCTCGGCCTGATCCAGAATAGTAGAAATCAGCCGATGGTGCTCCAGGATGGTTTTTGCGGATAGCCCGCCCCCGGTACGCTTATTCTGACCCGGCTGGGCCAGAGAGGTATACAGGCTGTTCAGGTGGTCGGCCCGTAGGTCTTTCAGCTTGATATGGCCGATTGCAGGGGCAATCCGGGCGGCAAGGTCTTTATAGCGGACAATGGTAGAGTGTTTTGCCCCCCGCTGCTCCTTCAGGCCAACCACATAGTCGCAGTATTCGGCGAACTTCAACCGGCTGTCGCTGGTGGTTCCCTCCCTGCACTCCTTCTCAAAGGTTGCGGCGAAAGCCTCAGCCTTTTTCTTTGCGCTTTTTTCCGTCCAAGTGGGGGCCACGTCAAAGGTGGCCGTCCAGGGCTTCAGCTGCTTCCCGTCCTGCC
>CATKAP010000339.1 GCA_949746255.1 uncultured bacterium | reverse complement strand
TATAGGGGGTTTTATATCTGGTTTTATATCTGGTAATGGTGTCACCATTTGGTGATATGTTTGTCCCCGTCCGGTGATGTGCATATCCCCGTTTGGTGATATGCACTCTGCCACTTTGGTGGTGTCATCCGCAAGATAGGCAAGAGCTTTGTCGGAAAGGGTATACCAGCACGTCCGATCTCTCCGGTCTTCATTGAAACAGCCAGACAGTAAAAGCCCCTCTTTTTTGCAAGTACAAACAATCCTCTCGATTTGCCGCCTACTCCAGTAAATATGGACCTCTGTAAAAGCAGACAAAGAGTTAAAAGTCCAATAGCGGCCTTCGAAAAGATTTTTGTTGTAGGCTTTGTTCCGCTTCACCCAAAAATAAATATTCTGCAAGAAAATGGCAACATCGGTCCCATAATCCTTTGCTAAAATTGGATTAAACGTGTGGTCTGGCATATTAACGCCTCTCTTTGATAAGTTGCCTCAAAGATGCCATGTCCTCCTTGGGATATAACCGTCGTTCACCTGAAACCGTTTTGATCGTAAGCAGTCCAGTCTTCTCCAGTTCAAAAAGATGCTTTCTCACTGTGCGGGCCGAAACCCGCACATGTCTGCTCAGTTCCTGGTCCGTTTCCGTACAAAAACCATTGTTTACAGAATGCGAAACGACTACTCCACACAAGATTTTAGCACTGGAAGAAAGCCCCTTGATCGATAAGACGCGTGCAGGAACGTAGATGTCTTCAGTAATCATGATATCAATCTCCTCTCGTATAAGCCGCGTCGATGGCGGCATCCATGTCGGCCTGGATGCGTTCCAGCTCCCGAATTGCGGTAAACATTGCAGCCAAACATTCCTCGATATGACCAGTTCCCAGGGAAATCCCAGCCTTTTTTTCTGTGAGGATGTCCTTGCTAATTTCATCCCGCAAAAGGTTCAAGTTTTTAATTGCACAGGACAGGTACAGGCAGGAATTTTCTAGATCATAGTCAAAATTGATGGTTGTTTTTTTGTGCATTTGTCTAAGCCCTCCTTAATTTACGCCTGTTTTTGGCGTTTATTTTTTCTTGAGTATATGCCCAAAATAGGCGTATGTCAAGAAAAAGT
>CATKAP010000338.1 GCA_949746255.1 uncultured bacterium | reverse complement strand
TAAGCTCTTCGGCGGGAGCGGCGGGGAGTTCCTCGGGTGCCGCGCTCCGCCAATTCCCGAAAGTCCAATCAGTATAACCGAATGTGCCCCAGGCTAACAACGAGGCAACGCCCGTTACTGCCAATATTACCGCCATTATTAAGCCCGTTTTTTTGATTATCTTTTTGCCGTTTGCTCTTGCCATTTTTAAAACCTCCCGCGGGGCTTTTCGCTCTGCCCTGTTTCTCTTTTATAATCTAATTTTATTAGATTTAAACAAAGTATATTCAAATATTTTTCGAAAGTCAAGATTTAAATCAAATATTTTTAGATAATTTAAGCGGAGGCGCGAAAATGTATCTAAATTTAAAAGAATTGCGGCAAGAATACGGCATTACACAGCAAGAACTTGCAAAAGCTATTAACACTTCAAATAAAAATATTTGGGCTTACGAAAACGGAAAAGCATTCCCACCACCGGAAACATTAATTGCACTTGCAAATTATTTTGAACTTTCGCTCGACGAGCTTTTAAACCGTGATAAACCCTCACAGGACGAGCAAGCCGCGGGGGCTTCGGCAACACGGCGCGTTAGTATTACCCCCATTGAGGACGATTTACTTTACGCGTTCCGCCGCCTCGGCAAAAAGCACGGCGAGAACACCCAACGCGGCATTATCGATATGATTGAAAAAATGTTGTAGCTTTTAAGCTCGTTTTTTAAAAACCTGCGTTAAAATTTCCCCGTAAAAAATTTTTGGGGGAATTGTATTTGAATCAACAAGAAATTATCAAGCTTGCCGGCGAGCTCGTCCTCGCTGCGAGCAACGAAAACACCGGGGAAATTATAAGAATTTCCGACGAGCTCGCCGCGATGGTGAGCACAGACAACAAAAAAGAGGTTACCGCCGAGAACGGCGAAACCCCTTTACAAGAAGAATTTACCGGCTTTTTGAAATTCAACGACAAGGAGATTTCAAAAATGCCAAAATCATTCAGACACACTTTTATTGCCGAAGGTAAAGTTATTTTTTATCGGAAGCGCAAGCGCGGCAAGCTTTACGCCGCAACCTCTTACGAAGCACGTTACCGCCGGCACGGTTTTAATATTTCCGTTTCGGCGGCAAACCTTGAAGATTTAAAAGCCCGGTTTATTGAAGCTCTGCACGCCATAGAGAGCGGCGCGCCGAAAATTCCGTCAACCTTTCACGAGTTCGCAACGTACTATTTTGAAAACTTCCGCAAGCGCAAGGTTAAGCCTGCAACTTACGAAAAAGATTTAAAACGTTATAACGGGCACATAAAGCCGGTGTTTGGCTCTACTCCCCTGCGGCGGATTCTCCCGGCACAATGCCAGGCGTTAATAGACGGTTACATTGATAAATCGCAAACCAAAACCGCCGACGAGGTTTACAGCCTTTTAAACGTTATTTTTAAAATGGCTATTGCGCACGGTATTTTAGACCGCAACCCGCTTGCGGTGGTAGTCAAAGAACAGCACCAACGCGAACACGGAAAAGCCTTGACTGTTTCGGAAGAACGCGAGCTTCTGAAAAAAACCGCCGGCACGCGGTACCAACTTTTATTTGCCGTTGCGCTTTATACGGGCTTACGCCCCAACGAATACCGCACGGCAAGAATTGCCGGCAAATTTATAGTTGCCGTAAACAGCAAGCGAAAAAATAAGAAAGTCGAATATAAAAAAATTCCGATAACGCCAATGTTGCGCCCGTATCTGGACGGAGTTTCAAAATTCAGCTTTCCAGGCAATGCCTATATGCGCGAGCATTTAAAAGACGTACTGCCAGAGCACAAGCTTTACGACCTGCGGACGACGTTTTACACCCGCTGTCAGGAATGCGGCGTTGCCGACGTTGCGCGTATGGAGTTCGTCGGGCACTCCCTCGGCGCGTTGGGGGATACTTATACGGACTTATCCGACGATTTCTTATTAAAAGAGGGCGAAAAGCTTAAATATTAAGCCTTGCCCCCGAGTTTGCCCCCTTTCGGCAGATTATAAGCTTTTAAAATCAATCAAAATCAAGCATTTTTAAGCGTTTCGCGCGAAAAATTGCCCGCTTTGGCGTGAGATTACCGGTTCGAATCCCCATATCTCCACCATTGGGGGCGCAGTCGAACACTGGGGGCTGTTTGTGTACAGTACTGGGTTCGTTGCATCCATACCATTACCGACGCCGTAAGGCGCCAAAAAGAAAAGCCCCACCGCGGAAGCGGCAGGGCTTTTTCTTTTGTGTTGATTTAGT
>CATKAP010000337.1 GCA_949746255.1 uncultured bacterium | reverse complement strand
TATGGCTACATTGGCTTTTAATGCTGCTTGGCGCAGGAATGTTGACGCATGGGCTGCAAGTAGAATTGCTGGGTGGTATGATGGAGGCACGAATGATCCTGATGGTGTAGATCAGGCCGCTTTGAAACAAGCAGAACTGTATGTATCACGTTTTGATCGTGCGTTGTTTGATGCTCGTGCTTTTAACGTACCAAAAGAGGAAGTTATGAACTGTCTGGTTTGGCGGCAACAGGACGCTACTCGTAATAGTATCCAGTCTGCGGGTCAGGCTCAGTTCTCACACAAACAGCTTATGGGGAAGTCTTGCAACGAAATTCAGGATATGCTTTTTACTCAAAAGGGTATTAACTGGAATGATTATCCAACTTCCTGCAAGCGTGGAACGTGTTGTATTAAGAAGCCTGTAACTTTTGATGCCAGAGATAAGTCCGGGAAAGTCACAGGTGTTTGCTGTCGTGATAAATGGGTAATTGATACTGAAATTCCTATTTTCAATCGGGAGCCTAATTATATCAATTCCCGTATATTTGTTGGTGATTAAGTATGATTTATTGTACTGGTGACATTCATGGTGATGTGCGAACGCTGTTGAACTGGCTTGATAAATGTCGTATTCCACATCAAAAAGATCAGATAATTGTCTTGCTTGGTGATGTAGGAGTGAACTACTTCGGTAACTTACGTGACCAAGAGGCGAAAGTTATTTTGCAAGACAGTAATCGGACATATTTCTGTATTCACGGTAATCATGAGCGTAGGCCAGCAACTATCGGAACATATCATATTGAAGTATGGAATGGTGGAGCAGTCTATATTGAGGATGAATATTCCAATATTATTTTCGCACAGGATGGCGAAGTGTTCAACCTTGAGGGATTGCAGACACTTGTACTTGGTGGAGCCTATAGCATTGATAAATGGTATCGTATATTGCATGGATGGCGTTGGTTTGAGGACGAGCAGATACCAGAGCAACGGCGGGTAGCTATTTTGAATAAGGTAAAGCAGCTTGACAAAGTTGATCTGGTTCTGTCTCATACTTGTCCGTTTCAATGGCAACCAACTGATTTGTTCTTGTCTGACATAGATCAAAATACTGTTGACAATTCTATGGAACGTTGGCTTACAGAAGTTGAAAAGAACTTGAATTATCGTTATTGGCTGTTTGGACATTTTCATGATGATCGGTCAATTAATGATAAAGCGCAGATGCTTTTCAAGAATGTAATTGATTTAGAATTTTTGAAGGAGTAATTTAATGAACAATGTTTTTATTAAAGGGAAAATTCCAGATTTGAATTTGGATCGTAAGCTGAATTTGCATAATGGCTCTTTGGTTATTGTTAAGCGCAAGGAAAACATTACTGGTATTTTTATGGTTGTGTCGTTCCGTGATAATAAGAATAAATATAGTGGCAGTAACACTACATCATATTGCTCTTTTGTCAATTTGGATAATGGTTCTCTTGCTTTTGAAGAAAGATGCAGCAGAAGCACAACTGTTCGTAGAGTGCTTAATCATATTCTGCGTCTTGGATTTTCAATGCCTTATAATCCAGATTCAAAAGAGAATGATGGTCAGATGAAAGATTATGACATTGATTATTATGGCAATGGGGCATATAAAATTGAAATTGATTTGGGGTGATTTAATGAAATTCATATTAGGATTCTTTTTTCTTGCGTATGTATTTATGTTTTTCTATCCTAAATTCACTGTTTCAATCAATGGAGTTCCTACCAATAGCTTCACAATGAGAATTTTAGGTGCATTGGCTGTAGCGGTTTTATTGACAGTGTTTATAGGCTTGCCGCTTTTGGGTGTGATTTCTATATTTACTTAATGGGGTGATTTTATGGGATTTGTTTTTACTGATGATGGTAAGGAAATCATTATTGGCGATCCTGAAAAGAATATCCAGCAAAGTGTAGAATCTATTAAGCAATCAGTAAATTATCTTGTTCGAGACAATAAGGCTCTGCGCTCACAGATTAAGGAATATAACAAGGATGCTGAAATTCAGGCCAAGGACACGGAACTGAAATCTGTGCGAGATCATGCACTCTGTATTATGTCAGATAAGGAAAGCAAAGCCAGACGTGCATTTATGGAGCGGCATTATAAGTCTTGTGGCAATGCGGGAACATATATTTATGAACTGTCTGGCACTGGTATTGGCACAGTTATTAAGATAAAATGTCCTGTTTGTGGAGTAGAGGAAAATATTACAGATATAGATAGCTGGTAAAGGAGTGATTAGATGAATAAACCGTATGATTCTGGTTTAATTGTTGGACGCTTTCAAACATTTCACAAAGGTCATC
>CATKAP010000336.1 GCA_949746255.1 uncultured bacterium | reverse complement strand
TTTACCTGATAATATAGAATTTATTACAAAACAGATGTTTGCGGATTGCAAAAATTTGAGAGCAGTTAATTTTAAAAATAACAGTAGCGTTAATCGTATACCGGAAACTATAACGAGGATTGAAGCTCAGGCATTTTATTTTTGTCATAGTCTCCCGGAATTACATATTGCAAATAGCATTACATTTATCGGAGAGCATGCTTTCTATAGCTGGGGGACAAAAGAAGATGTGACTCAGAATATTTATATAGCCCTTGAAAAACCAAGTGAAAATTGGGATTCTAATTGGGATAAGAATATTAATTTTACTAACTGTAATTTAGAGTTTATTGGAAAAACAGAGCTTACTGTTCAATTTGTGGTTGAACAAGAGGGTGTAATTGATGCATTGGGAGGAGGAATTCTTACTGTTTCTCGCAATGTTACTTTAAGTAGCTTGGATTTGATTGCTCCTACGTCTGAAAACTATTTGTTCAGTGGTGTATGGTATACCACGGAATCGCGTGATGATGGAACAGAATTTGACAATGACAGACCTGTAAAAACCGATTTGGTTCTATATGCAGGTTGGACTATAAAAACGTTTACTGTAACTTTTCCGCAAGTTAATGGTTGCAATTTTTATGATTTGGTAAATAGTGAAGATATAGATTCACAGTTGAAGCTGTTTGAATACGGAAATGCGTATTCATTTTATATAGAAACAAATGACGGATATAATAATGTAAAAATCTTTGGCAACAACTCCTTGTTGACGCCGGTTAACGGTGATGTTTATACTTTAAATATTACCGAAGATATAATTATATCTTGTGAATACGAGTTGCAAATTTACAGTATTACTTACGAAAATTTGAGGAATGGAAGCAATCCAAATAATATAACTGAGTACACGGTTGAAACCGATACAATTACATTTTTGAAACCGGTTTGGGATGCTTATGATGATGCGCATTGGAATATACCTTTTATTCCGAAAGGAAGCACGGGGCATAGGGTTATTAAGGCTGTTTGGGAAAATCCCAAAGAATTTGAAGTTAAATTTATAATGGATGATGACCCGAACGGTATAAATCGCAACGGTAATTCTGTAAAATATACTGTCGAGGATGCCGTTACCATATGGGAACCGACCAGTTTGGGATATACAGGCGGAGAATGGCGGAACGATAATGACGGCACGCGTATAACTGGTTGGGATGCTGATACTTATTGGAAAGACATGACTCTTCGTGTGCGGTGGGGTGCACCTAAAACGTTTGAAGTAACTTTAAAATATAAGGATAATAATGTAGATAAAAGTTTGTTGATAGAAGCTACATATGGAATGTCTTTACCGTCAAGTATTATTTCTGTACCGCGTGTAAAGTATTATAAATTTAATGGTTTTAAATCTATAAATAACGGACTGTTTTATTATGATTCTTTAATGCACAGTAATATATTATGGTATCAACCTCAGCACGATATTTTGGAAGCGGAGTTTCTTGATAATTTTATTTTAGTTACGCTTGAACAAAGAGGCGGGCTTGGAACAGGCGGTGATACTTGCGTGCCAATGGAAATCGGTGGTAAATGGGAGCCAATTAAAATGCCGCACCGATTAGGATATTATATTGACGGTTATTTTGATACTTATGAATTACAAGGGTCTAAATGGCAATATTATGACGAACAAGGTAACCCGTTAAAGGACATAGTAGATTTAACAAGTAATATTACTCTAATTGCTTCATGGCATACATATTCTTATAATTTTTATGTTGACGCAATGACTTATGGAGCATCTATTGATGGTGGTTCATCAGTTCGTATAACAAAATTTTATGATGCAACTGTTAATTCGAATTATAACTATACCGCGCCTGAAACTATGGAATATACCTATAAAAATGGTTCTAAAGCAATATTTGGCTTTACTTCATGGAAAATTATTTGGCGGGACCAGGCATATTATGATAAAGACACTAATCCTTGGCATGAAATAACAACAAGCAGAACAATAAATGTCAATGTAGGAGATGTTCTAACTCAGTATTATTCCCATTTAATGAATGAAGATGGTTGGACCTATACCGTGCGGGCTATATATAATAAAAATTCGGTTGTTGACCCAGGTGATTCTGGTGGAGGATGTGTTGCCAGCGGTACGCTGATTACTTTAGCTGATGGCAGACAAGTTCCTGTTGAACAGTTAAAAGGGAATGAAAGCTTACTTGTATGGAATTTGTACACAGGACAATTTGATATTGCGCCAATTTTAGTTATTGACCAAGATTCTGCGAGAAAGTATGAAATAGTAAATCTATACTTTTCAGATGGAACTTCTGTAAAAGTAATCAGCGAACACGGTTTCTGGGATTGTACTCTAAATAAATATGTATATTTAGATAATAATGCAAGTCAATATATCGGACATTGGTTTAGTAAGCAAATCAATAATGAAAACGGTCAAATGTTTTTGGTAAAAGTACAATTAATAAATGTGGCTATTACTGAGGAATATTCTATTGCGTGGAGTCCTGTAACATATGGTCATTTATGCTATTATGTAAATGGAATATTGTCTATGCCGGGGGGGATTGATGGATTATTTAATATTTTTGAAGTAGGCGAAGATATGAAATTTGATTCTGCCGCAATGGAAAAAGATATTGAAATATATGGATTATTTACTTATAATGAGATTTCAGAGTTAGTGGTAGTTCCTGAAAAAATGTTCAATGCTGTTGGCGGACAATATTTGAAAGTAGCGGTAGGGAAAGGACTGATAACCATAGATGAAATTCAAGAATTGGTTAATCGTTATATTGCCTTGTTTGAATAATCTTTATAACAGTATATTAAAAGCATCTCTCAGAAGAGGGATGCTTTTCGTGTGGGTGATAGCAAGCTTAAAGGAGCACATAAATGCCCGCGTAAATAATTGACCGTAATTAAAGTTTGTAGTATCATAAACAT
>CATKAP010000335.1 GCA_949746255.1 uncultured bacterium | reverse complement strand
TGATTTGAATATTAAAAGCGGAAATGCAAAAGTTGTATTTATTGATAGCAATAATGACATAACCGTCTTAATAGAACGTTTACAAAACAATTCCAATGTACTAACAACGACAAAAATCGTTTCTTTAACTAAAGGACTAAATAGGTTAAAAATTGTTGGATACGATTGCAAAGTCATAGACTTGAAAATATTATTTGACGAGCCGCACATCGATAGCAACAACTAAATTTCAATTTATTTTTCTATTAATGAGTAGTTAAAAGCTCTCGAACATTTTGTTCGAGAGCTTTCTGTCATCTCTTAAAAATTAAGTTTTTAACTCCCTTTGGGAAATGCGTTTTAATGCTTCCGCGCTGTTTTTATATTACGCCAAAGATATTTTATCCGATATGCTTCTTATAAACAATCCCCTGCGAACCCCCTCGTCGATACAATCCGACACCATAGAAGAGAGTTGCGCGGTTACGCGCGGAGCTCTGAGTTCCCTTAAAACCGCGGGTATTAGTTCGTCGGCATACATACTTACTCTGCTTATAAGCATTCCCCTTACGACCGATATCACGTCGTAGGGCGTAAAATCGGTTTCAACCGAACGTAAATTTGTACCGTCCTCCACTCTGTAACGGTCAAATCCGCCGAACTTATCGTTTTTATACCAATATTCGTTGCCTAACATATCGCAACTTAAAAAATTACACTGAGCTAAAAGCGAACGTAATTTCGTTTCCAATTTTACTCCGTACTTTATAATCCCGTAGAAAGACAAAACACGTTTAAAGAGGAACTGCGTTGAAATAGGTTCCTCCGCGGAAACCACGGCTTTTATCGTTTTGATTATTTCAGCGTCGTTTTCGCCGCTTAAAATATACGAAGGCTCTTCCTTTTTAATTTCCGCTTTAACCGCTTTATACGGTTTTCTGAAACTGCTTACCGTTGGCTTCGCCTCGTCGGTGAGTTTATCCAAAAAGTCCTTTATTTTCTTAATTTCACGCTTTGGATTGTTGAAGAAATTGATTGCATATAACCTGTAAACGTTCCAATTGTTGCGTTTCAATGTCTGCGACTGCATAACGAAGCGGTCTTTCACAGAAAAACGGCTTACTCCGTCGCACAATACGGCAAGCACAAAGTTGTGTTTGTTTTTGGGATCTAACACGGCAACGTCAATTTTAAAATCCGAAACTCCGACGTCGCAACGGCATTCGTAACCGTAGTTAGAAAGCTCTTCGGCAATAAATTTACCTATGCCGTTACGGTTTATTATAATTTCGTCGCTCCTTACGGAAATATTGGCTCTGCCTTTTTCGGCAAATTCCAAAAAGGCTTTAAGCCCTGCGACGCCGCGCGATGTAGTGCGCGATAAATCAACCATCGAATATCTCATAGAAGAAAATACTATCATTTCCTCCCTTGCTCTGGATACCGCCACGTTGAGTCGGCGCCAGCCTCCGAATTGGTTTAACGGTCCGAAGTTCAAAGAAATTCTGCCCAGCCTATCGGGACCGTAGCACACCGAAAAGAGTATTACGTCCCTCTCGTCGCCCTGTACGTTTTCGAGGTTTTTTATAAACAACGGCTCCTCGCGCTCGTAAGCCGCTTCCTCCAAGCCGTTTTTGTTGAGCACCTTAGCCAAAAGCTTTTCCAAATATACCTGCTGCGGCGTACTGAAAGTTACTATACCTATACTCGAACGGCATAATTTTTCGTCTTTAAGTCTGCGCACGACCTCTTCAACCAACGCTTCAGCTTCTTCCCTGTTGCATTTTGTTGAACCGCGTTCATACACGCCGTTCTCTATATACCTGAGACTGACCTTGCTATCCATTGCGTCGGGCGAAGGGAACGTGCATAATTTGCTGGAATAATAAGTTATGTTGGAGAATGCGATAAGGCTTTCGTGTTTCGAACGGTAGTGCCATACCAACCGCTTTTCGGGTATACCCAGAGCAAGACAGTCGTCAAGCACCGATTCCAAATCTTCCGCTTCGGGGTGGTCGTCGTCCTGTCCCGTACCCATAAAGAACGAAGTGGGAGGCATTTGATTGGGATCTCCGACTATTATAGCGCTCTTTGCCCTTGCAAGAGAAGGCACCGCTTCGCACGTGGGCAGCTGTGAAGCTTCGTCGAAAATTACAATATCGAAAAGTTCGGGTACGGCTGGTAAATACTGTGAAACCGTACCGGGACTCATAAGCATGCACGGCGCGACAACTTTCATAAGTTCGGGAATCTCCGTAAACAGCGAACGTAAATTAAGCGAACGAATATTTCCCTTTATCTGACGTTGGAACGACATAAGTTCCAACGCAAGGCTGCCTTCCGTTTCACGCGCGGGAAGCCTTGAAATAAGTTCCGAACGGATTTTATCTCTCGAAAGCGTGGAAAATTCTTCCAGAAGTCTTGAAAAATTGGCCGCACTCTCGTCAAGCATACTCGCCGAAAACGCCGCAAGGCTTTCGTCGGCGGGCATATTTGTCTGAATAAAGTTGCGGTAAACGTTTTTGCGGAAGGACGAAAGTATTTGTTTCCCGTTTATCTTACCGCTTTCCATAGCGTCGGTCATAAACGTCAGCCCGCTGTCGTTAAGCTTCTTTGCCGTCGCTTTATATATACACCAAGCGGGCAACATATCTATGTTGTCTATAATAGCCGTGCACTTTGCGGTGTAACACTCGAAAACATCCTCGTCTATATACGCAGACTTATCCGCCTTAATGGTTTTAAGATAATATTCGGCGCTTCTTACAAACGAAACCGCCGCTGAGATAAGCCCCGAAATAAGCGGTTTTAACGTGCCTTCCGCCGAAGCCACGCAAACGCTGTTGAACGAATCGGCGTTGTAATCCATAAAAATCTGCGCGCACAAAGCATGCAATTCGTATAACGGGCGCATAAACTCCTGACGTTTTTGCTCATTGAATCCGCCGAAACTCATAAAATTAGAACTTAAATTAGTATTGGAAATTATGCGTTTTTTAGCTTCCTCCAAATCGTAAGCGCGTTTTATCCACTCTAATTCGTCCTTTTCTTTCAAAGGCGTGCGCGAACAACGGTTAATTTTTCTCAGCACCGCAAGCAAAGTGCGGGAAGAACGGTAATTTTCTCCCCAATTATCAAGTTCTTTTTCTATATCTTCGGAAAGTTTGTCCAACGAGGGGAGCGTTTTAAAATATTTTAACCAATGTTTGACTTCGCTGTCGTAACGCAAACTTGCATTATAAAATTTATAAAGTTCCTCTTCCTTACATTCGAAGAATATTTTCAGCCCGTCGCTTTGCAACACGTTTGCAACCGCAATCAGATTTTCAAGTTTTTTATAAGTGAACTTACTTATTTTCTGATTAAAGGTTTCAAGGAATATGCCTATATAATTTTTTAAATGTTTTAATTCGGCAAGCACCACTTCCGCCGCGCAAAGAACAGAAGTTTTTGTTTTTTCATCATATTCGGTAAGTTTTACTTCGCTGAAAGGCGAACGGTAAACTCCGCCGCATTCCTTTGCCGCCGCCTGGGCGGTATTGAGCATATTTTCGCATTCTTCAAGTTTTTTACGCGTAAGGGAATCGTAAAAAGTACTCTCAATATTCACAAGCTCGGGCGCGTTTTTGTTCTGCAGATAATATAAAATCGCTTCGTAAACGGAAACGCCGAGTCTGCGTTTTTTATGAAGAGCTTCAAGAGGCGCGCGCAATCCGTCGCGGACGGCTCTTATACGTCCGCCCGTTCCTTCAAACTGTTCGGTATCCGTTTCACAGTTCAACGCAAGAGTATTTTCTATACTGCGTATTATCTCCGCTTTATCCGTTGATTTGCCCGAATGAAGCTCCATACAAAACTCGCCTATGCCTATATCGCAAAGACGTTTTTTAACAACCTGCAACGCCGCCTGTTTTTCGGCTACGAAAAGCACCCTCTTTCCTACGTGCAAAGCGTTAGCTATCATATTGGTAATAGTCTGACTTTTACCCGTTCCGGGAGGACCGTGTAAAACGAAAGTAGTGCCTTTCGCCGATTCGGCTACTGCAGAATACTGCGCGCTGTCGCACGGAAGAGGAGTTAAAACTTCGCAAGGCTGACTGTCGTCCTCGTCCACTCCGCAGATTTTATTTTCAGCCAACATATTGGTGTTGGTCAAAAGCGAACCTATTAAAGGATTTTCCGCATACCTTTGAACATTGTTTTTGACGTCCGCCCACATAGCGTAACGCGCGAAGGTGAATTGAGCCAGATACGCGTCCTCGTATACCATCCAACCCTTCATATTGGCCGTTTTTGCACGAACTACCGCTATTATTTCCTTTGGCGAAAGCCTTTCGCCGTCGAGTCCGCGGACATCGATTCCGAAATCCTGCTTCAAATATTCTAAAAGCGTAGTGTTTACTTCGTATCCCTCGCCCGGTTCCAGCAGCAATCCCTGCGTTTTCATTCTGCGCAAATTGACGGGCATCAAAACTATAGGGGCGAATTTATCCTCTTTTTCGTCCGCGTTTTTCCACTTCAAAAATCCGAGCGCCAAATACAGCGTTTTCGCTCCCGCCTCTTCCTCCGCCGAACGCGATTTCCTTAAAAGCGTAGTAGCGACTTCGGTTAAATTTTCCGCGGAAGTAAGACAACGGATTTTACCCGACTTCATTTCCAACGCTATCAATTCTTCAAGGCTCTTTATGTCTTTACTCTCGCCGAAATACACCGCGTCCTTTATAGGGGTGGTATTCGGAAGCACCGTAAATTTATCTTTTTCGTCGAGTTTTTCCGAAAACGAGTATAAATCCGAACACATTAAGTGAAGGCAATCACGGTTGTAACGGAAATTGAGCAAATTATTGCGCATTGACAAATCCAAAAGCCGTCTTTGCCAATTAGCGGCTTTTGAAGCGCGTTTTACATATTCGTATTTAGACGCGTCAACCACTTCCTGAGGTTTTTCGTCGTAGGAGAACTGCTTATCTTTTAAAAGCTCGTAACCGCCCGCAGTTTTTACTTTGAGCGGCAGCGGGAATATCCCACCCACACGGCAACGCTTTACATCGAGGCAAATTTCGTAAACAGGATTTTGCAATCCCGCCACAGCGTGCGCCTCGCTGGTGGTATAGCTCGCGTTTTTATGCGCAAACAAATCGTCCACGTCGAACAAAGTCAAATTGTTGACGCCTTCTGAAACATACTTCAATATTAACTGCATATCGTCCTGCAACGAGGATGAAAAACAGCTTTCGTAAAGCCATACTCCCACGGCAATTTTTTCTTTGCCGATAATTATTACGGGATTTAATTTAGCCGCTTCCAAACAGCTTGCGGTAAACGCTGCAAGTTCCAAAGGCGTGGCGGACTTGTCCTTCAAAATTTTTACCGTGTCCACCGCAACGGCGTTTTCAGAAAGGTCGTTCCCCGCTTCACGTTCGATATTCATGCGGCGAATTGCCGTAAAGACGGAAGCCGCAGCATTTCTCACCCCGTTTTTATCGTTGCCGGAATAGCCGGTAAATTCTGAAGAATAGCCCCACGTTTTTAATTGTAACCCCGCCTCAGCGATAATTTTCTGGCAATCGGCAAGCTTGGGGCGCACAAACGCGGAAAGCATTTCCACGTTACCGCAAAGCCCGCTCCAACAATCAATGGGAAGAGCCGTTACTTCGGCGGTTAGAGTGCATATTATTTCCTTGCCGCACGTAAGTTTTACCTGTACGTCGCACGTTTCTTTCTCCTCCAATTCCGCAAGAAATTTGGGATTAAGCACGTTTTGCGGCGAAAGTTCGATACTGCTTTCATGAGGAATTTCTTCTATTTTTATTTCCGTAGGCAATATAAGCTGCGTAGAACCGCTTATGTTTACGGTAATATCGCCGGCGTTTTCGGTATCGCGGTTAAAAATCTTAAAAGAAGTAAACAGCGGACGACGGCAATAATATGTGGCGTAACCCACGGTGTTAAGTAACTCGCCCTCTATTTCAATACTGTCTACCGGTTTTTTCGTTTTTACCGCCATAAATATCACCTCTGCGCTTAACTTTGTTGTTATTGTAAATTATAGCACTTTTTCCATTAATTGGCAAGTGTTGCGCTTCCGAATTATTGCCAATAGTTTTTAAATATAAAATTGCGGACCGCAAATGCGTTCCGCAAAATCTGTCAGTTTATAACGGCAAGCTCTTTTAATGCTCGCGTAAAGGCGATATATTTTTCGTTATCGGTCATATCGGAAGCCGCTACCGCCACTGCCGTAAATTCCAAACCCTTGCTTTCGTACACCGTCATTAAATTAATTTTGTTTTTGGAAATTTTACCCGTATTTCTTATAACGTTATAACTTTTTCTTTTAAACTCTTCAAGGCGTTGCTCCGAACATATGACGGCTTTAAGCCCGTTTTTTTCCGTAAGCCACCCCGTAACGGAACGCTGGGTTATATATTCTATTTCACTGCCGCCGAAACCTATAGCGCTCATATCTATACCGAGCTTTTCGGAAACGTAATTAACTATCTGATTAGTATTACGGTAATTCAAATTAAGATTGTAAATTTTACCGCCAAGCTCGTTCCAATTTTTTATGCCGCGGTACGGCGTAACGTTCTGTTTTAAATCTCCGAAAACGTTAAACACCGCGCGCTCGTTTACACGCTTCAATATCTCGTATTCCGCAAAAGAAATATCCTGCCCTTCGTCTACGAATATAAACGAATACTTCGGCGACAGATTAAAACCGAGTTTTATTAAAATAAGACACAGCGCAAAAGCGTCGCACTTTAATAAAGGTTTTGCGGGCACACCCGTTTTCTGTTTGACTTTTTTTACCGTTTCTTTATAGAAAAAACTGAGTATATCATGAGTATTTTCGCATTTGCCTACGGCGACCAAATCGCTTTCGCCACGCATTACGTCGGCAAAATCGTGAACGGGCGAAAAGTCGTTTAAAATATTTTCAACCCGACGTATCGCCGCACCCGTTTCTTCCTTAAGAACTTCCCGTTTTTTTATATTTTCGGCGTAGGTGAATAATTCGTTTTCGCCTAATTTTATCTTATAACGGCGCAAATCCGCAATTTCTTTCTCCACCGCAACGTTTAACTTGTACAAATCTTCAAGCGCGGCTTTACAAATTTTATCGGCATATCTTCTTAAAAAACGCACCGACTTATAAAAAGACAGCAATTGTTTGTAAAAATACGCGTATTCTTTCATCCGCGAATCGGTCACTATAAGTTTTAAAAATTCGTTCACGTCCAAAACGCAGTTAAACATATAGCGGAACTGTTTAGTATAATATAACCCGCCGTCGGGTTTTTCCTTTATTTCACCCAGTACGCAGCGGCGCACTCTGAGGCTGGCGTTTTTTATATTTTCGTATTCGGCAATCTGTCTGCCGCACGCGCAAGTTATACTTCCTACCGCTTCGCGGCAATCTTCGGAAGAAAATAGACCGTACATCCCGTCGAAAATTTTTTCGAGTTTTACATTTACGTCGTTTACGAACTTCTCCGAATAAATATATTTTTTATAATTTTCAGGCACAGGCGCGTTAAAATCTATTCTTTTAGAAACGTCTACGCCGACGCTTTTGAGAAGGCTTATAAAATAATTCTCTATTGTGCTTGTTTTAACTTTTTCAAGTTCGAGCACGGCGGAAAGCTCGTCTATAAACGCGTTAAACGAATCCGACGGCGTAATTACCAAAACGTCGGAATTTCTTATATTTTCGTTGTTATACATTATATAAGAGAGCCTGTGCAGCAAAATCATTGTTTTTCCGCTGCCCGCGACTCCTTGAACTATAAATTCGTCTTTTTCAGGTAAAGTAATAATTTCAAACTGCTGTTCCTGAATGGTTTCTATAATGTCGCAAATTTCCTGTTTTTCTTTGCGCGATTTAAGAATTTCACGTAAAAACGGGTCAAAAATCAAAGATTCGTCTCTGCCGCCTATTTCGTCTTTTGTTAGATACCCGTCCAAAGATAGATACTCGTTTTTAAGCGCGAAAATTTTTCCGTTTCCCGTTCTTAAAGCCCGGCGTAAAATAAGTTTGTATTTATATTCGTTTACAGAAAACGAAGTAAGACTTTTCTGATAATACTTCCTTGCCAAAGGCGCGCGCCAATCTATAATTTCCAAACCTTCGTCGCCGCGTTTGCCGATATAGTAACTGTTATATCCCTCTATATCGTCGACAAGGTCCATTCTGGCAAAATACGGTTCTTCGAAAAAAGGTTTATATTGATCGGTTTTAGCTTTGATCTTAGAAATTTCCGCATTTATTTCCAATACTCTTTTATACGATTCCGCATTATATTCGGGCGAGTTTTTAAGCCCGTCCTTTTCTTTTACAAGCGCCTTTATTTTTTTCTGTAATTTTGCAATATACAGAAATTTAAGCATTGCCATAACGGCGTTTACATGATTTTCCTCATAAGCGCGCTGTTCGTCCGCATCCAATAACGATAAAAAAAACTGTTTATCGGGTTGTTTATGCGAATTTATTAAATTTTTTATTTCGTTTAAATCAGCCATAAAAGTCTAGTTAGAATATCAATAAAGCGCATAATTTTTATACCCGCTTACCGATATATTAGTATAACACAGCTAAACGAAAAAATCAACCCTCGCCGTAAAATTTTATTTTAATAATGTTTGCGGCTCGGACTTTAAGTCCGAGCCGCGAAAAGATTAAGCATCTTTTAATATTATTCCCATTCTATTGTTGCGGGAGGTTTTGAAGTTATATCGTATACGATTCTGTTTATATGCTTAACTTCGTTAACGATTCTTACCGAAACCGTTTCCAACACTTCGTAAGGTATTCTCGAAAAATCGGCCGTCATGAAATCGGTAGTGGATACGCCGCGCAACGCGAGCGTGTAATCGTAAGTTCTTCCGTCGCCCATCACGCCTACCGAACGCATATTTGTAAGCACCGCAAAATATTGATTTATATCACGGTCGAGTTTCGCGTTCGCTATTTCTTCACGGAATATGGCGTCCGCGTCCTGAAGAATTGCAACTTTCTCGGGCGTAATCTCGCCTATTATTCTTATTGCCAGTCCCGGTCCGGGGAAAGGCTGACGCCATACGAGTTTTTCGTCTAAACCGAGAGTTATTCCAAGCGCGCGCACTTCGTCTTTAAACAACATTCTCAAAGGTTCTATTATTTCTTTAAAATCGACGTAATCGGGCAATCCGCCGACGTTGTGGTGCGACTTTATTACCGCCGCGTCGCCCAAACCAGACTCTATAACGTCGGGATATATAGTCCCCTGCACAAGATAATCAACCTTACCGATTTTTTTAGCCTCTTCTTCGAAAACGCGAATAAATTCCTCGCCTATAATTTTACGCTTACTTTCCGGTTCCGTTACGCCTTTGAGTTTTGAAAGAAATCTTTCACCGGCGTTAACGCGCACTAAATTTACTCCGCTGTCTTTAAAAGCCGCTTCAACCTCGTCGCCCTCGTTTTTACGCATAAGCCCGTGGTCCACGAAAATGCAGGTAAGCTGGCTTCCTATCGCTTTTGCGAGAAGCTTACACGCAACCGAGCTGTCCACTCCTCCCGACAAAGCCAGCAACGCTTTACCTTTACCCACTTTTTCGCGTATATTTTTAATAGCCGTCTGCGCATATTCTTCCATAGTCCAGTCGCCCGTACAACCGCAAACGTTGTAAAGGAAGTTGCCGAGCATATCGAATCCCTGTTCCGTATGATTTACTTCCGGGTGGAACTGCACGCCGTAAAATTTCTTTTCTGCGTTTTCTATTGCGCCGTAAGGACACTTATCGCTGTGCCCTGCCGCGACAAAGCCTTCAGGCAACGTGGCAATACGGTCGTTATGGCTCATCCACACCACGGATTTTTTCTTCAAGCCTTTAAAAAGCAGGGACTTTGTGTCGAATTCGCAGTCCGTTCTGCCGAATTCCGCCGCCGCTCTGTCGTCGGCTTTTTCTATTTTTCCGCCCAAGCCGTAAACGAGGAACTGCGCGCCGTAGCATATGCCCAAAATAGGCACGCCCAGCTCGAAAATTTCCTTACTCATTCTCGGGGAATCGTCGAGATACACGGAATTAGGTCCGCCGGTAAAAATTATTCCTTTGGGATTCATTGCGCGGATTTCTTCAATCGGCGTCTTGTACGATTTCACTTCGCAGTAAATTTTATGTTCGCGCACTCTGCGCGCTATAAGCTGGTTGTACTGACCGCCGAAATCCAAAACCAAAACTTTTTCGTGTTGCATTTTATTTTTCCTTATAGATTATTTTTTCAATTCGCTTTTGCCGTCTATTTGCGAAGGGTTAAGCTTTTTTATTATGCAGCTTCCCGCCTGAAAGCAATCTTCAACATCAACCGAACAATATCCCGTATCGTCCGTAACAAACCAAATGTTTCCGGATTTTTTGTTTATTATTTTGACCTTCGGACCTAACTTATCGTAATATCCGTCTCTTGTAACTCCGAAACGTTTTATTTCCACAAAAAATGCCGTACGCCGCTTCCTATCGAATAATTTTCCCCTGCATAAAAATTCGATACGGTCGTCAAATACTTTTAAAACGATTTTACGCGAATAAAGCGCGCAGTTTAAGCCGTTGATAAACAACGCTATACCGCCTACGCCGAACATAATTCCCGCCACGGCGGCAACAACGGGTTGACTTGAATAAGCAAGAACGACCGCAAGCACCGCAAGCGCAACGCAGATTATTCCGAACGCCAAAAACGTTAAAGCAAACTCGCATTTACCTTTGAATTCTTTCATAAAATATTTTAAGGCGCAAGTTTTCTTACGCCTTTTTTAATTAATTTTTAGGGGAATAGTTGGGCGCTTCCTTTGTAATAGCAATGTCATGGGGATGACTTTCCGTAAGCGAAGCCGCCGTCATTTTAACGAACTTGCCGTTTTTGCGCAAATCCTCTATAGTAGCCGAACCGGTATATCCCATACCCGCGCGAAGTCCGCCCATGAGTTGGAATATGATATCGGCGAGCGCTCCGCGGTACGGAACGCGCCCTTCCACGCCTTCGGGAACAAATTTTTTGGCGTCCGCCTGGAAATAACGTTCTTTACCGCCCTTAGCCATTGCGGGAAGAGAACCCATTCCGCGGTAAGATTTAAAGCTTCTGCCCTGATATATCTCAAGTTCGCCGGGGGATTCCGCCGTTCCCGCAAACAGAGAGCCGAGCATGACCGCGCTGCCTCCCGCGGCAATAGCCTTTACTATATCGCCAGAATATTTAATGCCGCCGTCGGCAATGACTCTTTTTCCGAGTTTGTCCGCTTGTTCCGCACAGTCTATAACCGCGGTTAACTGCGGCATACCTATGCCGGCAACTATACGCGTAGTGCAGATAGAACCGGGACCTATGCCCACTTTAACTACGTCCGCGCCGGCTTCCATCAACGCCTTTGTAGCTTCGGCGGTAACCACGTTGCCCGCAACCAAAGGAAGATTAGGATAAGCCTTTTTAACTTTTTCTACCGCTTTGATTATTCCAATTGAATGACCGTGCGCAGAATCCATAACAACTATATCCACTTTGGATTTTACAAGCTCGGCAACTCTTTCAAGTACATCCGCGGAAGCTCCGATAGCCGCGCCGGAAAGCAACCTTCCGTTTTTATCGCGCGCACTGTTGGGATACTGTATGGACTTTTCGATATCTTTTATGGTAATAAGCCCTTTCAAATTACCTTTTTTATCGACTATAGGCAATTTCTCGATTCTGTGTTTACCCAAAATTTTCTGCGCCTCTTCCAAAGAAGTTCCTTCAGGAGCGGTTACAAGATTTTCCTTGGTCATCACATTGAAAATCGGCTGTTCGAAATTAGTCCCGAAACGCAAATCGCGGTTGGTTAAAATACCTACCAGCTTTCCTTCACGCGTAATAGGCACGCCGCTTATTTTATATTTCGCCATAAGTTCGCAAGCAGCGCTGACAGGTTCGTCGGGCGAAAGGTGGAAAGGGTCGGTTATAACGCCGTGCTCGCTTCTTTTAACCTTGTCAACCTGCGAAGCCTGTTCCTCTATACTCATATTTTTATGGATTATGCCCAAACCGCCTTCACGTGCGATTGCTATGGCAAGTTTACTTTCCGTAACGGTATCCATCGCCGCGCTGATAAGTGGAATGTTTAAATCTATTCCCTTACACAGCGTGGTGCGCAAATCCACCGTAGCAGGCAATACCGACGATTCAGCCGGTATCAGCAACACGTCGTCAAACGTCAACGCTTCCTTCACGATTTTATTCATGTTAAACTCCTATATCCGAAATTACTTTTTTTACTTTATCGTAAGATACTTTTTCATTTTCCTCGGGGGTTATGCCGTTAAGCCTATCCAAAAGCTTTAACGCCGTTTTCCCGTCCTTCGCCTCGGCAACCGCAATAGCAAGTTTTGCATATGTATTTCCCGGCGGAAAACCTTCCAATCCTTCCATACCCTTATCCGCGGCTACGAGCGCGCCGTCTGCGTCGCCCGTTAAATATAAGGCGTTGGAATAATTGCCGAATATATACTGTCTGTAAAAACCCGCGGCGATAACTTCGTCTTTTCTTTCGCATAACGCAGTAAAGTCTTCGTTTACCGTAAGCTCTCCGCAAAATCTTACAACGTTGGGGTAATCGTTTGCAAGCACGCTGTCCTCCGCGCATCTCGCCAAATCGTCGGCGGAACCGCTATAAGTATATTTAAGCGCGGCGAAAGGAATTGCAGCTGAATAGTTACCCGATTTTTCAAACAACTCCGCAACCGTTTGCGGAAAACCGAAACAAAGAACCGTAAAAGCAATTACAAGCGCCGTAACAACGGCAAGCAACGTTTTTAACGCAGTTTTTAATATTACGTTTTTTAACCCCTTGTCCATTGTCCATACGCTCCGAATCAGTTTTGAAAAAAATTTTTATTATTTTAGCACAATACGGCGAAAATTGCAACTATTTAAAAATATATTCATATATTTTAATCGGGTTAATATATTTTAAATATGAGAAAATTTTTAATTTTGCTTGCCGCGGCGTGCGCGTTGCTGTTTACGTCCGCCGGCTGCGCTTCGAAAACCAATTACTTAAACTATGTTTCGGAAAAAAGACACGGCGTATTTTTATATAACGATTCCGAAACGGAGATCAAAATTCACTGCCTTGAGCGCGAACAACCTTACGCCGCGGACGGAGTAAAAGGCGAAATGAACAGTCTTATAGAAATATTTGTAAGTTTGCCCAAAAATCCCGAAGCATTGGAAATCAAAGTTGAAAACCATCAGGGCGAAATGAACTATCAAACCGTTCACAACCGTTACTATCTGAGCTTTTCGGCAGAAAGCTTCGCTTCGGAAGGCGTTGACGTTACGCTCACCGCCGACGGAGAATCAAAAACTTACAAGGCGTTGAGCGTTAAGCACGACGGAGTTATAAGCTGCGACGAAGCCGTAAAATGCGTGACCGAACACGACGCGGACTATTTTAAAAACCTTACCGAAAACGGGGTATTCAAAGCCGAAATATACGTCAGATTGCTTTACGACGAAGATTGTTATTATTACGTAGGCGTATGCGACAGAGCGGGCAATATTCAGGCGTATTTGGTTAACGGAGAAAACGGTAAAATCATAGCAGTAAAAAACCTTCACGCTTAATTATCGAACAACGAAACCTGTTTGGAATTATTCTTTATAAAAGAATTCTGCGCTTCTTGCGTCATAATATCCGTAGGTTGCAGTTCCCCAAACAATATAGGCGAATTAACGTTATGCTTTTTATAATTTTCCCTTGCTTTTTGAGGACTTTTATTGGCGTAACAATATTTGCATCCGTTCATACAAGTATCGTAAGCGCCGATATCCAGACTCTTGATACAGTGACAATCTTCACGTAAACCTTTGTGTTTTAAATTTTTGAACTCGCAACCGTTTGCCGCTCCTAAAATTTCTAAAGTTGCGCAACCCGACTTGTCAATACCGTAACGCGTATAATCGCCGTTCGTACAGCAAGTTTGAATACGTATGCCGTTATCCGCCGCAATTCGGCCGAAAACCCGAGCCAATTCCGTTTTATCTTCCTCGGTAAAAGGAATCAGTTCAGACATATTAATTTTCGGAAAAAAGTTCATAATGCGTGACTTTATTGGGAAACAAAGGGTTACAAGTATAAACAAACCCTTCTTCAAAACGTTTTAAGAGCCATTCGGTATAATATTGAACGGTATCCGTCCGCGCGCCCGTATTCAAAATCATTAGTTTTTTCCTTAAGTAAAAATATCGCAAACCGAGCGCCGCCGCTGTTTAAACGGCGTTAAAAAATTCAACTATAATACTGTTCTGAACAAAAAGAAACCGGCTTTTTATTTTAAATGAAATTTCGTTAACTTCAACATATTCCTGCACCTTTTTAATTTGACGGGAATATTTTACCGAAAAATCTTCGCCGAAAAGTTCGGCGTATCTTTTCAGATTCAAGCCTTCGGAAGTTCTTAAAGCAAGCATTATAAACTCTTCTTCCTGCCCCCGCTTATCAATCTTTTCACTGTTTATTACTGCAAAATGCCCCGAAAGAATACATTTGAAATATTCGTCCAAATCGAAAGTATTGGTAACTCGCGTATCGTTGATACAGGACGAGGCGGCGACGCCGAAGCCTATGTATTCACCCCTGCGCCAATAGTTTAAGTTATGTCGGCTTTCCATTCCTTTTTTACAGAAATTAGAAACCTCGTATCTTTCAAAACCGAAAGACGCGAGTTTTTTTACGCCGGCGGCGTACATTTCCGCAACCTCGTCGCCGTCGGGAAGTTCTCCGTTAAGATAATCTGTATAAACAGGCGTACCGTCTTCGGGCGTAAGCGCGTACATAGAAATATGGCTCGCCCCCGATTTCGCCGCAACGGATATTGTGTATTCTATGTCGGCTATATTCTGGTTTTTAAGCCCTATCATAACGTCCGCGCTGAAATTTTTACCTTTTAACAACTTTGCGCAATTTAAATAATCTTTTAAATTATGAACTCTGCCGATATCGGCAAGCTGACCGTCCACCGCCGTCTGCAAACCGACTGAATACCGGTTAATTCCGCATTTTTCATACAACGCTATTTTACCCGCGCTCACCGTGCCCGGGTTAATTTCTATGGTAATTTCCGAGTTATCGGCAAGTTTAAAATGCTTTTTTACGGCGGCTATGAGCATTGCTATATATTTTTCGTCTATGACCGAAGGCGTTCCTCCGCCTATATAAACCGTATCGAAAATATAATTTGAAAGTTCTTTTTCGCGCATGGCCATTTCGCGATAAACGCAAGCCATATAACTTTCGGCATAGCACAGTTTATCGGGAAAAGAAGTAAAATCGCAATACGAACATTTTGATTTACAAAAAGGAATATGAATATAAATTCCCGCCAAAATAAACCTCCTTAAAAAAACCGTTTATTACTCCGCATACTTCCAGCGATATTTGGATAAATCTATTTGAAAATCTTCTGAAACTTCCACGCCTTCCGCTTCAAGAAGGGCTTTTTGAACTTCGGGGCCACCGAACGCGAACCCGGTACAAACCGAACCCGTTGAAAATACTACGCGGTGACAGGGAATAATTCCCTGTTGCGGATTGCTATGCAATGCCCAGCCGACCTGTCGGCTGGCCCTAGGCGAGCCTATGGCGCGGGCAACGTCGCCGTAGGTTACAACCTTACCTTCCGGCACTTTTTTAACGTATTCGTAAACGCTTTCGAAAAAATTTGACATATGTAAAAATTCAATGTTAAAATAAAATTACTTAAAATAAGGGGAACACGAATGAAATTTATAAACGATAGAAATAAAAAGCTTACCTGGTGGAACAAAAACTATTATTTCGCCGCAACAATAACGGTTGTCGTGATAAATATTGCGCTTTTTATGTTTTTGGGCTCAAGCTGGGAACGATTTATCGGAATAGACAGAATCAATAACGAAATTTACGTTATAAAATGGGACTACGTTTTATTTTTCGATAACATCATCAGAAATTTTTTAAACTGCTATTCGCACTCCAATTGGCAGCACGTGCTATTGAATATGCTATGTTTTGCGGTATACGGCGTTTATCTGGAAAGAAAACACGGAACGCTTTACTTTCTGTTGCTTATCGTATCGATGTCGTTTATAGCTTCGTTTGCGGTCAGCGCAAATTATCTTTCAGTAAATTGTCACGGCTTTTCGGGCGTCAATTACGGATTTTACGCATTTGTGATAATAGATTATATATTTTCGTTTTTTAAGGGTAAAACAAACGCTTCTAACATAATTTCGGGCGCCGTAGTTATCGCTCTTATTTACCTTGCCGCTTGCTTCAACGGAGGAACGTCTTCTTTAAGTTTTGAATGGTATCCGTACGATTTTATACACAATATGGGACATTATTCAGGCGCTTTCGGAGGGCTTTTATTGGCTTTGACAATAAACATAAGCCAGCTTACGGCGTTAAAACAACAACCGAAAACCGAAGAAAAATAACCGACCGCCGTCCGAGTAACGCTCGGACGGCGGTCTCGTTTTAATCCTTATTAGTTTTTAATATTTGCATAAAAACTTCGGAAGGCACTTCGACGTTGCCTATTTGGCGCATACGCTTTTTACCTTCTTTCTGCTTTTCCAAAAGTTTTTTCTTACGCGTGATATCGCCGCCGTAACATTTTGCCAACACGTCTTTTCTGACTGCTTTAACCGTTTCGCGCGCAATTATTTTACCGCCTATAGCCGCCTGTACGGGAACTTCGAAAAGCTGTCTGGGAATTGCTTCCTTTAAGTTTTCGCAAAGCGTTCTGCCGCGGGTATACGCGCTGTCTTCGTGAACTATCATAGAAAGCGCGTCGCAAACTTCTCCGTTTAAAAGAATATCCAACTTTACAAGTTTGCTGCGTTCGTAACCTATAAGTTCGTAGTCGAAACTTGCGTAACCTCGAGTACGGGATTTAACCGCGTCGAAAAAGTCGAAAATTATTTCGTTTAACGGAAGATTATACTCTAAACGCACCCTGCTTTTATCAAGGTACGTCATCTGTAAAAACACTCCTCTCTTCTCGCGGCATAAATCCATAATCTGCCCCAGATAATCGGGCGGAGAATAGATATCGGCTTTGACGATAGGCTCCTCCATATGCTCAATTTCCGAAACGGGCGGCAGGTGCGACGGGTTGTCCACAAAAATTTCTTCACCGTCAGTTTTCACTACTTTATAGCTTACGGAAGGCGCGGTAGTTATTATTTCAAGTCCGAATTCCCGCTCTATGCGCTCCTGAATTATTTCCATATGCAAAAGCCCCAAAAACCCGCACCTGAAACCGAAACCGAGCGCAACGGAAGAATCAGGCTCGAAAATAAGCGAAGCGTCGTTAAGCTGTAATTTTAAAATAGCGTCCTTTAAATCGTTGAAACGGCTTCCGTCAAGCGGGTAAATACCGCAGAATACCACGCTTTGCACCTGCTTGTAACCGGGCAAAGGCTCAGTTGCGGGGTTAACGGCGTTAATAACCGTATCTCCCACCGCGACGTCCTGAATGGACTTTATAGAAGCGGCAATATAGCCTACGTCACCGGCAAAAAGACCGTTTTTAGGCGTGAGTCCCGGACTGAACACACCTGTTTCCACCACGTCGTAAATTTGCGAAGAACGGAAAGTTTTAATTTTATCTCCGGCCTTAACCGAACCGTCTTTTATTCTTACAAACAGAATAACGCCCTTGTAGTTATCGTAATAACTGTCGAATATCAACGCTTTGAGAGGAGCGGTATCGTCTCCCGAAGGGGCAGGAAAATATTTTACTATATCTTCCAAAACTTCCTCTATATTGAGACCTTCTTTCGCCGAAACCAAGGGTGCGTAAGAAGCGTCCAAACCTATAACTTCTTCTATTTCTTTTTTTGCTTCTTCGGGGCGGGCCGAAGGCAAATCCACCTTATTTATAACGGGTAAAATTTCAAGGTTGTTTTCCAATGCAAGATAAACGTTTGCAAGCGTCTGCGCCTCCACCCCTTGAGAAGCGTCAACTATCAATATGGCGCCTTCGCATGCGGCGAGAGAACGCGAAACTTCGTAAGTGAAGTCCACGTGTCCAGGAGTATCTATAAGATTGAATTCATATTCCTGACCGTCGCCGGCCTTGTAAAACATTCTTACGGGAGTGAGTTTTATTGTAATACCTCTTTCCCGTTCTATATCCATGGAATCTAGAAGCTGCGCTTCCATATCGCGTTCGGAAACCTGTCCAGTCCTCTCCATAAGACGGTCGGCGAGAGTACTCTTGCCGTGATCGATATGCGCTATTATGCAAAAATTACGTACGTTGCGTTTATTTCCCATAAATTAAATTGCCTCTGCGTTTTATAATTAAAATCTTTTATTCTTCGGTCGCAAACGTGTCCGCAAGAGTATAATCGGAGACAATCGCGCCGCCCCCGCTTACAGCCGCAAGCTGCGGTTCTTCGGCAAGAATTACGGACATGCCGAGTTTGCTTTGTATATAGTCGGCGATTCCGTCCATTTTCATAAGTCCGCCCGAAAGATAAACCCCGCCGCGCATTACTGCGGAAGCCGCCTCCGGAGGAAGCTTTGTAATGACGAAAACTACATATTCCAAAATTTTATCAACATAAGTCGTTACGGCTTCGGTAAGTTGTTCGGAATTGACGGAAACGGAAACGGGAGCGCCGCTCGTTAAATCTCTGCCTTCGGCAACCGCCATTTTATTATCGTCCGGAAGCAAACTTGCCACTCTGTTTTTAAGTTTTTCGGCAGTCAGCCCGCCTATTTTAAGATTACTGTTTTCGGCAAGATCGTCCATTATGTGAACGTCGATATTACCGCCGCCGAGATTTACGCTCAGTCCGGATATTATCCCGTCCTGAGAGAAAGCGGCTATCACCGAAAGAGAATAACCGATATCCAAAGAAAACATAGGGGCGCTTTCATTAATTATCACGTTTTGTCCGATTACGGCAGCAAACGGGGTCAGAGTGAAATACACCGACGAAAATCCGCACGCTTCCGCAAGCGACCGATATTTCTGTTTGACTTCTTTTTTCATGCCGCACGGCAAAATAAACAAAATTTCGGTACGGCGCGCCGAAAACCGGGTAATTTCTATTTTGGAAAGAAAATATTTAAAAAGTTGAACGGCCAATTCAAAATGGATTATATCCCCTTCGAATACGGGATTCACTATGCGCGTATCCACCGCCGCCCTTCCGTATAAGGCGCGGGCTTTATCGCCGCAAGCTTTTATTCCGAGTTTTTTTTCACCCTTTTCTTCATATTCCTCTACGGCTATGCAGGTAGCTTCGCGTAAAACCACTCCGCAACCCGACAAAAATATTTTAGTAACTCCCGAACCGAAATCAACGGCTATTTTTTTCATAAGTCTGTTAATACCTCTTCAAGCAATTTTTTGGTAAGAGTCACCGGCAACCCGACCACGTTTGTATAACTTCCGAAATATTCTTTTACAAGTCCGCCGTCCTGTATGCCGTAACTCCCCGCTTTATCCATAGGCGAACCGCTTTTAACATAATCTTTTATAAATTCATCGGAAAGCTGATTGAACCTGACTTCCGTCTTTTCATAGTTCTTTATTTTCTTGAATCTGTTGCGCACGCACACTCCGGTTATTACGTAATGAGTTTTTCCGGAAAGGGCTTTCAAAGTTTTATACGCGTCCTCTTCGTTCTTAGGTTTGCCCAGAATTTCACCGTTAAAAACCACAACCGTATCGCAGCCTATCACCGTTTTGGAAGTATTTTTTTCAAAAATTTCATCACATTTATTTTCGGCAAGCGCGCAAGCCGTTTGTTCGGGAAAAAGAGAAATATTTACCTTTTCCTCCGAAGTTGCGGGTATTACCTCGAATTTATTCAAAATTTGCGCCAAAAGCTCACGGCGACGCGGCGACGCGCTTGCAAGTACGTATAACATATCGGTTTATCTATTATAAATGCCGCTTTGCGCGGCATTCTGTTTTATAAGATTTCTAAATTTTTGTGGAAAGATTTTCTGAATTCGGAAGAAGCCGCCATAGCGTTTCTTATTTCCAAAGCGGCGTCGCCTTCGACTTCGGTTTTCATTATTACCGAATCGCCTAAAATGTCGCAATTGATTCCTTTTATGGTTCCGGCGCTCGACCTGTCCAAACTCTCGGCTATTCGGAGCATTACTCCTAATTTTTTTACTATTTCCAAATCGTCCTCGGCGACTATATCGCGGTAACGAGTCCAATCCAAAAGATTTATATCCTCTCTGTTATGGCAGCACGCCGTAAACGCCGCAAGCACTATTTCGCGGTGGGTTGCGCCGGAAAGAGTGGAATTTAAAATTATATACCAACTGTGACGAGGATGATTGTAATATTTCGCCCTCATTCCGCAATCGTGCAACATTGCCGCTATTTTCAAAATTTTAAGATACTGACGAGGAAATTTATGAAGCACTCTGAGTTGTTTAAAAAGCTGTATGCTTAAATTTACCACATGTTCAACATGCTTTTCGTTGCAATCGTAATATTTTACGAGAGTCGTCAAAGAATAATTCAATACGTCGGCAATGGGTTTTTCCAAAGTCATGGGAAGCGCCTGATTGAACATTATTCCTTCTCTCAATCCCGCGCCCGAAAAAGTAAACGTTTCAACGTTCATGTATTTAATAAACGATTTGATAACGGCAAGCGCTGCGGGAAGAATATCCGCCCTTGCCGCGGAAAGCCCCTTTATTTTTTTCTTTTTATCGAGATCCAAAACCTTGATCATGTCGTATACCGGAACAAAGTCCTCGGTTGACATTTTATAATTATGAACGGTATCCAAAGGATACTTGCGCACCATTTTTGTTATTTTAAACAAATTACGGAATGAACCGCCAACGCCTATCATCTGAACGTCCGCGTCAACTTCTTTAAGCCATTCCACCTGCTTCAATTGTTCGGTGAAAAATTCTTCTATTTTCTCCGCTTGTTCTTCGGGTTTCAACCCGTCGCCCGAAAAAAGTCCCGTAAGCGTAACCGCGCCGAAAGGAAGAGTTACATAATTGAGCATATTTCTGCGGTTGTAGTAAACTATTTTGGTTGATCCGCCGCCGATTTCCAAAATTATACCCTTGGGTATATCCATTGTATTAATAACGCCGCGGTATACAAAAACGGCCTCTTCTTCAGAAGTGAGCACCCGTATTTTAATTCCGCACGTCGCCTGTATTTCGTCTAAAAAACTCCTTTGATTTTTTGCACGGCGAACCGCCTCGGTCGCAACGGCGATTATTCGCTCCACCCCGCTCGTATCGCAGAGTTTTTTAAACATTTTCAATGTTTTTACGGTTTCGGCAACCCGGGCAGGTTTCAAAAACCCGTCTCTTTCCATGTCCTGCCCAAGCCTTACGCTTTCTTTCAGTTCGTCCACTACCATAAAGTAGCCGTCAGCAAAGAGATTTACAATAACGAGCCTTGCAGAATTCGAGCCTAAATCAATAATGCCTATCTTTTCCAAAATAATATACTCCTCACGGCGGCAAATAATTTTTGCCTCGCGTTAGTTGAATGTTACAAAACTTTATCGCATTAATTATAACATATGGATAATAATTTGTATATATTTTTTAAAAAACTTTGTGCACATTGCACAATAAAATTTTTATAAAATTCTTAAAACCCGACTTTTCACTGTTACTTTTGCCTAAAATTTTTAAATTTACAAATCTTTAACGCGTTTATTTAACAGTGGGCATAAAAAATCGGGCGCAATTTCTTTAAGCGGAATCAAAACAAAATCTCTGTTTATATAATCTGCGTGAGGAACGGTCAACCGCTCGTCCTCGATAACATGTCCGCCGTAAAAAATTATATCTATATCGAGCGTTCTGTCGTCCCAGCGTTTACCGCGCACCCTGCCTAAACGTTCCTCTATAACGTGAATTTCGTCCAACAGCACAAAGGGGGAAAGATAAGTTTCTATTTCCGCCGCGCAGTTCAAAAACATATTTTCGGCAACCCCGCCGTAAGGCGCGTTCTCAATAAACGAAGAAATTTTTAAAACTTTTACTCCCCTTACGTCGTTTAACGCACGCAGAGCCGAATAAAGATATTTTTTGCGGTCTCCCTGACTTGACCCCAAAGAAAGATAAGCTTTAACTCTTTGAGCGGAAAAATTTACTCCGACCGTATCGAGTTTATATTTTACAGGCGCCTCCGGTTTTTTTACCGTTATTTCAACGCCGGAAATTAAAGGAAATTCGTTTAAAAGCGAATACGCGCACTCGGCGGCTAATTTTTCTATAAGATTGAAAGTGTTGTTTAAGACTGTTTTTTCTATAACTTTGCAAGCGTCAGAATAACTTACCGTTCCTTCTAGCCTGTCTTTTACAACTTCCGGAGAATAACCTATATTCAAACGGGCGTCTATTACAAAAAGTTGCGGTTGCGTTTTTTCAAAGTCGTGCACGCCGTGACAAGCGTTTATCTCCAGGCCGCGTATAAACACCGTGTGAGCAAATTCCGTATTCATTCCTCTTCAGCCTCTTTTATCGCCAGCACGTTTTCTTTAACGTCGTGAACTCGCACGAACAAAACTTTATCTTTCACCGCCTTGCGCGTGCTTTGCAACGTGGCTTCCAGTCTGTCCTGAGCCATTCCTCCGAAAAGCGACTTTCTGCTTGTTCCCAAAAGCAAAGGGTATCCCAAACAAGAAAGTCTGCCGTATCCGTTCAGCAATTCCAAATTCTGTTCTCTGTTCTTTGCGAAACCTATTCCGCCGTCGATACATATCCTCTCTTTATCTATACCCGCGGACAATGCCGACGAAACGCTGTTTTGAAGAAAATTTTCTATTGGGCGCCATATATCTCCCGTCAAAGGCTGTTTCGCATTATGCATTATACAGACCGAAGCGCAGTAACGGGCGATAACGTCCGCCATATTGCCGTCATGCGTTAACCCCCATATATCGTTTATCATATCGGCGCCCAGTGATAACGCCGCTTCCGCACATTCCGAAAAATAAGTATCAACGGAAACGGGTATATCGAAATTCTTTTTTACTAAATAAAGAGGCTTTTCAAGACGGCGTATTTCTTCCTTTGCGTCTACTTCCGTATACCCCGGACGGGTTGACTGCGCGCCGAGGTCAACCAACGCCGCGCCGTCATTTACCGCTCTTTCCACGGCAAACAAAACGTCGTCGCAATTTTTACGGCTTGCAGCCCAAAAGCTGTCGGGAGTAAGGTTTATGATTGCCATTACATAGGTTTTATCTTTAAATTCTTTATCTTTTATTATCATTTTATCAATTGTAAAATTTCCTTTTTCTCTTCTTCGGTAATATTACCCATAACGCTGCAAGTAACAGTTCTGCTTCCCGCTTTTCTTACTCCGCGGCATGTCATGCACGTATGTTCGGCTTCGCAAACAACCAAAACCCCGCGAGGCTTCAAATAATTCATTATCTCTTCGGCAATCTGCGCAGTGAGCCGCTCCTGCAATTGTAATCTTTTCGAAACGACTTCCACCGTTCGGGCAAGTTTTGAAAGCCCTACGACACGTTTGCTGTTTTCATCGGGTATATATGCCACCGAAACTTTACCGAAAAAAGGCATCAAATGGTGTTCGCAAGTTGAAGAAAATTCTATGTCGTTTTCTATCACGTAACCGCCCATGTCGGAAGAAAACGTTTTCGAAAGAAATTCTTCCGCCGTTTTACCCTCGCCCGAAAGCAATTCGGCATACGCGTCCGCAACCCGGCGGGGAGTCTCCT
This sequence comes from uncultured bacterium, assembly GCA_949746255.1. Taxonomy (GTDB): domain Bacteria; phylum Bacillota; class Clostridia; order Christensenellales; family Borkfalkiaceae; genus Coproplasma. The sequence continues at coordinate 13,283 of CATKAP010000335.1, read as the reverse complement.
TTAATCCCTCGCGCAACCTATCCTCTCCCAGAGCGTCAAGCAATTCTTCAACCGCTTTTATTACTCTTTCTCTATCCACAATTTAGCCTCCTTCAAAATAGTAAACGTACCGCAAACAATAACCGTTTCTCCTGCGGCCCGCCTCAACGCTTCGTCTAAGTCCGCCGCAATGTTTACTTTTGAAAAATGATATTTTAAATTCTCCGCAACCGTGTGCGCCGTAACCCCGCGCGCCCCAAAGGTGGAAACGGTGATAACTTCTTCCGCCATATCCGCCAACACTTCGGCGTTTTTTCGAACGTCTTTATCCGAAAGCACCCCGTATATTAGCGTTTTACTGCTATTTTTGTATTCGTTTTTAACAAATTCGGCAAGAACTCTCAACGCTTCGGCATTATGGCCGCCGTCCAAAATATAAGTTTTTCCGTGCGAACGAAACACCTGCGCTCTGCCCTCAGGTTTTGCGGCTTTAACACCGACACATACGGCGTTTTCGTCTATTTTAAGCAGTCGCGCGACCTCTATCGCGCAAGCGGCGTTATAAGGCTGTTTAATCCCCTCCGCCGAAAGAAAATATTTCTTCCCCTTATATAAGAACGATAGCTCGTCCGCGTTATAATTTTCCACGGGTTCGGCGAATATCGCTCCCATACTTTCCAAATAAGCGCGCGCTTCGCCAGAAATACAAGCGCTTGCAACGGCAGGGCAATGTTTGATAATACCCGCTTTATTAACGCATATTTCTTCTATCGTATCGCCTAAATATTGCGTATGTTCCAAAGAAACTGAAGTTATTACGGCTACTTCTTTACCGCCAACAGCGTTGGTAGCGTCATACGTCCCGCCCATTCCGCACTCGATAACCGCATATTCGCAACCTTCTTTGTAAAAAGCGTAAACAGCCGCCGCCGTTTCCGTTTCAAATTCCGTGGCTTCCACGCGACCGCCGTACTCCGACGCTTCTTTCAAATAGCCGTCCAACTTACGTCGGGGAATCGGAACTCCGTCAACCCTGAACATATCTTCGTAACAATAAACCGCGGGAGAAGTAAACGTACCAACACGTTTGCCTGCGGCAAGCAAAATCTGCGTAATAAATTCGGCAACCGAGCCTTTTCCGTTAGAGCCGGCAATATGAACTATTTTTAAATTTTTATCGGGACTTCCCAGTCCGTCCAAAACCGCGCGGGTTCTTTCCGTTCCTAGTTTTATACCCCGTTTACCGTAAGCTTCCAGGCACTTTTTATCTATTTGGCAAAGCATTTTTCGCTCCGTTTATTTGCTTTTAAAATTATATCATACGGCGCACGGTTTTTCAAGAATATTGAAAATTTTTTTGCGAATACTTTTAATATGGCTTTAATTTTTATTCGCACGACAATTATTTTCATTACTCTGCTTATATTAATGCGACTTATGGGCAAAAGCCAGATCGGAGAAATGCAACCGTTTGAATTTGTAATTTCGCTGCTTATTGCCGAACTCGCCTGCATACCCATGGCGGATACTTCCATTCCGATACTTTACGGAATTATCGCCATAATCACCATATTTATTCTGCATCAACTCGTGTGGTTGCTTACATTATGGTTTAAACCGGTGCGAGCCGTCGTTTCAGGAAAGCCCTCCGTCGTTATAAATAAAAACGGCATAGACGAATTCCAGTTAAAGAAAAACAACCTCGACGTAAGCGACTTGATAGAAAACATGCGAACGGCGGGTTATTTTAACTTAGACGACGTATATTACGGACTGTACGAAGCTAACGGCTCATTTTCGGCTTTGGAAAAACCTGAAAAAGCCGGCTACTCTCTGCCGCTGCTTTTAATAGACCGAGGCAAAACCGACTCACAAAATCTTACGCGTTGCGGATTCGATAAAGAAAGACTTCAAAGTTTTTTAAAAGAACAGAACGCGAGAATCCGCGACGTAGTTGTTATGACGATAAACGGCGAAGGACGTATTTACTTTCAAAAGCGCGGAGAAAAATATAAAATATTCAATACGGAGGTAAACGGGAATTGGTAAAATCAATATGTTATACCGTCGCCGCGCTGGCTATCTGTATCGGTCTGTTTTTATTTACCGAATGGTACGTTAAAACTCAATTCGAAGAATTTACCGCCGCTTTGGAAACGCTTTACGACAAAACGGAAGAAAAAACCGCCAACCGTGAAGACGGTTATGCGGTAAGGTCATTATGGGAAGATAAAAAAAGCAAATTGCACATTTTTGTTCCGCACAACGATATTTCTTATATAGATTATTGGCTGAACGAAACGTGCGGACTGTTATACAATGCCGAATACGAACTTGCTTTGGGGAAAATAGAAGTTCTTATACAAATATCGGAAAATCTCCCCGGCGCGTACGGCGTGCGCTTGGAAAATATTTTTTAAGTTACTCGTACTCGTCGTAACTGCGCCTATCCGGAGGAGGACAAGGCGGCGCGCACTCGTGAGGACGGCACGGCGGAGGACAAGGCGGTTTCGGCGGACGAGACTCCTTTTCAAGATTTACCAAAACGGCGTCCTCGCCTATTTTAGTAACATTTTTTACGGGGATAAAAATTTCCTGCCTTGAAAAACGGAACCCCTTGCAACCCGTTACGGTGAACCCCAAAACTTTGTTTTCGGGAAAAGTAAATGAAATATCGCATACTCTTCCCAAATGTCTGCCGTCTGAAAGATTTATAACGTCTTTTTGTTTCAGTTCGGAAAAATTGACTTCCATACGTATAATATATGCGGCGGGCAATATAAAATTGCCCGCCGCGTTTCAATTGAAAAATATTTTCGTTATACCGCGTAAAATAAGCTTACCACAGTCTCCTCAACGGTTTCAAACGAATTTTTGAAATTTTGTAAAAGATAATCGAAACCGAACACACTGCCGTTAAACTGACCGAGCACTTCTTCGTAAGTGCTTCCGCCTACCCATGCCACAACGTATATTCCGAAAGAGAGAAAAAATATACCTATGGCAACAAACATTACAAGTCCGAAAATTTTATTTAAAACTTTTATAACGGTTACTTCGGATTCGGCGATCTTCTTTATTAAAAGCACAATTACAATTCTTAAAATTTGAATTATAAAGAAAAGCACAATATAATAAATAACCGTCTCAGCCGAAATTCTTCTCAAAAGGTCGAAGAAAAAGCCTTCCTGTTCCGCCCAAAGCGAAGCAATTTTTGCAAGCAAGGACTGCACGAAAGGAAGCGAACGGAACATCTCCCCGAAAAGCCAGCATACAACTATTGAAATTATTACGCCGAAAATACCGCTTGTGAAAAACTTTAAACCCTTTCCGAACCCAAGCAACAATCCCAAAAGAGCCATAACCGCCACTATACCGAGCGCAACCCAGTCTATAATTAACATAAACCCCCTCCAAAAGAAGATTATGTATATACTATACAATGCATAGTAATGTTATGTCAAGCGTTTGAATGACTTTTTATTTTTCGGCAAAAACTATTCCCGCCGCATTAGCGCCGATATGCACGCCTATAACGGGACATATATTGCTCTTTTCGGAATATTCTACGCCTAATTTTTTGATGAGCGTTTCACTGTTATCATCGTTTCCCGTATAAATGAGATAAACGGGCTTTGAAAAATCGATCTTATTTTTATCTACTACCGAATTAATGTAACTAATACCCTTATTTATACCGAATTGTTTGGAAACAAGTTCCACCTTTCCGTCTAAGCCGAACGTAATCACGGGTTTGATTTTCAGAACGGAACCGATAAGAGCAACCGCTTTGGGCAATCTTCCGCCTTTACCCAAATTTTCCAAAGTGTCGAGCACGGCGTAAAGTTTAAGCTTAGGGCGCAACGCTTCAAGGATATCCATTACCTCTTTCGCGCTTTTTCCCTGATTTTGCAACGCCTCCCAAATCATTAGTTTAAGCATAACGGTCGTGCACTTTGTTTCATATACGTAAACTTTTTCATAACGGTCCGCAACTTTTTTACATTGCATATAAGAACCCGAAAGAACAGCGGCAAGCGGCATAATTAAAATCTCGTCGTCATCGCCGCAGGTTTTAAGCACTTCTTTAACAGTTTCCTCCACCTGAGCTTCCGTAAGTTGGGAAGTATGGGGAAATTCTTTGCTAGACGCCATTTTTTCGTAAAATTCTTCAAAACTTATATCCACGCCGTCTCGGTATTCTTCCGCGCCGAAGATAATGTTCATGGGTATTACGGTTACGCCAAGCTTTTTAGCTTCTTCCTGCGTTATATTGCTTGACGAATCGGTTATAATTTTAATCATTTTGTTCTCCTTCTATGGTATTGACAAATTTTTTAAAAAGTTTATCGGTAAATTCTATTTCTTCTTGCGTAAGCGATTTTGAAAGTATTTCGAAAATATAATTACCGTAACTATTTTCGGAATGGTAATATTTTGTAAACTTTTCCGTCACACACAATTTAAACGACCGCTTATCTTCCGTTGCTATTTTTTCTATATAGCCTTTTTCCACAAGCTGCCTTACCTTGTAAGACGCATGCGAAGAAGTTATTGAAAGGGCTTCGGCAAACTCGCCTACAGTAGGCTCGCCCATTAACCCTATGGTTTCAACCGCGAAAAACTCGGTTGCGCTGAGCGACCCCTCTCTTTCTCCCAAAATAGCGAACACTCTTTTATAAATTTGCAGACGGAAATTTTTATATATTTTTTCGAAATTACTTGTAAGTTCCATAAAAATGTCTGAAATATTTTACCTAAAATATTTGAGATAATTATAACCTATAATCAGCGTTCCGTCAAGTAATTATAAGCTACGGTTAAAAAATATATTCCGTTTTACATCAAATTCAAAACAAATACCGTGCAGCTTTGTCCGCACGGTATATAAATGAAAATTTAAGGAAAATCTAAGGTGTTCGCCGTTATTCCAAAACGAACTTGACGTCGCCGTCAAGCGTAAGCCCTACGGGCTGAACCGCTTCCGCTATAACGCCGTTCACATCCTTTCCGTAACATACTGTCTTAGTGAAATTTTTCCGCTTTTAACGGTAAGATATCCCGCACCGCCGCCTGTTTCCGCGTCGGAATATACCGAATCCGCAAAACTATCCGCAGGAGAGTTTTTCCGCTCAAACCGTTATATCATGGATTTCAGAGCCGAAGCCGCGACGAGTTCATCTTCCACTATCGCCATTTAAATATCATAGTTTTCCCCTCAGTATTAATTTAACAACCATCGTATAAAAACAGTATACACCATTTACCGTTTAAATCAATACTTTGACAAAAAATAATCTTCGGGCGAGAACGCCCGAAGAAATTTTATACCGAATGAAAGATTTTCGTTTTATATTTGTTAGTCGGAAATTTCCTCCGTACGTTTTTTGATAAAGAACGCAGGAACTATCATAAACACTGTTACAAGAACCGCGCCCGCAAAAAGAATCGCAGAAACAACTACGGGAAGAGCTATCCACGCGTCGGAAAGACCGGTTTCGAGACCAACACCAGCCGTGTTGGCAAATACAAATAGCTGATGTTTGGCCGCTTCCTGTATTTTCTGAAGTCCGTAGCCGCTCTGGTTGTTCATTCCATCAACGGTATCAAACTTTGCCGCAAAAGGAATAAGAATCATATCGGTACCCGCACGAATTGCCGACGACATCGAGAAGAAGCCTTCCGCGTCGGTTACTATTCTGCCTTGGAAGCCCCATTCGCCTCTGGGAACAGCCGTAAGAAGCGGATAGTTAGACGAGCAGTGACCGGTCCCCACAAAGTTCATGCCTGTCATAAAGCCCGTATTGCCCTTTAATACGTCGCTAGCCGTATCGGCAGTTTTGGTAACAATTTCGAAGGGACGGAGATAGAGCTCTCTTATAGCTTGTTCGGAAGCCCAGGTACGGCAGGTATTTCTGTTCGTTTCCTGGGCGTTCAAAGCATAGTGTTTGGAATATACCGCAACGCCCTTGCTCTGCAAACCGCCGGTTACGGCAGCCGCCATAGTGCCGGCAACAAAGCTATCTTCGCTATAATATTCGAACGCCCTGCCGCCGAATGGCGAACGGTGCATATTCATAGAGAAGCCGTACATACCGCTGACGCCGTTTAGTATGCATTCCTGACCATAGGTCTGCCCGAGTTCGTAAGCGAGTTCCTTATCGAAGGTTGCCGAGGTTATCGGTGTGGTCGTATAACAATTTGCTTCTATACCCGTAACAAGGTCGTGAAGCCCGTGACAACCGTCCATATCAACGGCGGCGGATTTACCGATAGATTTTATTGAGGGGTTAGACCATCCGCACCAACCGAGAAGTCTTTCCAAATCGGCAAAGCTCATCTGCGAAATAAGTGTATCCCATTCTTTATCCGTATATTGCTTGCCCGTAAGATCAGCTACAATAAGCTTCATTTCCTGCGACATGGCAAGAGCCGTATAGCCTTCCGTAGGATCTTTATAGTTGCCGTTTTCATCGGCAAATTTTCCTTCGTACTTGCCGGTCGTGCCGTTGAAGCCTTCCAAAACCACGCCGTTCATAATTCTTGCATAGGTCTTGTCGTCCAAAGTATTCATCTGCGTGCCCGCGGCATAGCTCTTGGGGAACGTGCCCTCAAAGTCCGCGCGAGTCAAATCGTCGTCGGCGGGTTTGTACGAGCTGTCGCCCGAATTAACGTCGTCGAATTGATTTTCAGCGGCTACCTTATCGCTGTCGCGTTTTTTATCTCCCTTGAACACTATTTTGGAATCAAGGTTGTAAGTCCAGGTAAGAACGTCGTTCGTATCGCTCGTATTAGCCCAGCAGTGCGAGCCGTATTTACCCCAATCGGCGTAAAATTTGTATTCGCCGGCGCTGAGAACATAAGCCTTTTCCGTCTTATAATCGTACGAAGCCAATTCGTCGCGGTTAATTCTGAGCGTGAGAGTTTCGCTAGCCTTGGGAGCTATATTCTTGGTTTTTTCAAACTGCGCGAGCACAACCTTGGATTTTTCTATTCCCTCCGTTTCTATGTAAGGTTGTTCTACGTAAATCATTACGGGCGTTTTAGCCGTAACGCTTTCGTGGGTGTTGGTTACCTTTACTTTGAATACGAACTCGTTTGCGCTTGCGTCGTATGAAGGCGTTCCCTCGAATTCGATATCGAAATCGGCGTATGTAAGTCCGCTGCCGAAAGGATACTGAACCACCGAATTATAGTCGCCGAAATCAAAATTTTTCTGCTCCGCGCCGACTATATCGTCGCCGTTTCTCGTGAACTTTCTGTCGGCGGTTTCGTAGGTCGTGTTGTTGTATTGGAAGTTGCCTATATTGGTAAGTTTTACGTTTTCGGCGTTAGCCGTTTCATACCAGCGGTAGCCTATATAAATACTTTCCTGATAGTGAACGAATTTGCCGCCCTTCTGGTTGTTGCCTCCGGGAGCGTCGGCAACGTATTCGCCGTTGTAATAGTAGCTGTAATCGCCGAAATTATAATACGAAGGAGCCGACTCCATTTCGTACGCCCAGGTATCGGGAAGTCTGCCCGAGGGAGATTCCGCGCCCGTAAGCACGTTCACAACGCCCGCATTGCCCGTGGAACCGGGAAGTCCCATCCACATCACCGCGTCGATATCTCCTACGGTGTTCGCGCCAGTATCAGTTCCGTCGACGAAGCCGAGCTCTATGGGCATGGGAGAATTTACAAGAAGAATAACGTTTTTATAAGTTGCCTTAACGTAGTTGACGAGCGCAAGCTCCACGTCCATAAGTTCAAGATAATGCTTGCCGGGGTCGCCGCCCACATTATAGTTCGTTGTGCCTTTCGAATTGGTTACCGAATAAGGCGTCATTTCCATAACTGCGTCGCTGCCTTCGCCGCCCGCGCGTCCTACGACTATGAACGCAGTATCCGAATAGCTTTCAGCCGCGGTGCGCGCCGCAGCATATCCGTTATAATCGAGAGACACGTCGATAATCGAATGGGTTGAACCCTGCATGTCCGTTACGCCGCCCGCAACACCCGAAGCGTTACCCGTAAGTTTTGTGTAGAAATTCCACAAATCGGGATTGACGTCGATATTCTTTTTCTTGAACGCGTCCTTAAAATTAAGGAAGTCCTCGGCAGACCAGTTAAATCCGCCCGCACTACCCGTGCCCATGTAAATCTGCTTTGCCGAGAGCGCGCCGAACATATTTACTTTATTGGTGCTTGCGGCAAGAGGCAACACGTCGTTTTCGTTCTTCAAAAGAACCACGCCGTTAGACGCCTGTCTTTCGGTGAAATCGTTAGCCGTTTGAAACGCTTCCGCCTTTGCTTCCGCAGTACTCGTTTCACCCCTGAAATACAGACCTATGAGTGACGAGAAGGTTGCGCAAAGCACATCTACGGTAATTATAACCGCAATAAGTAAAATTGCGATTACGATACCGATGACTCCTACTTTTTTGCTTTTCGGTTTCAAAATTTCCTCCTGTTCGGAATGATTTGGTATTTTTCAGTGATAAAGGGTCATTCCTCCCTGTTATCAAGGTTAAGTATAACCCAACACGGAAAAACCTTCAATATTTCTGGAAAATACGGCTGTTTTAATGGAGTAATTAACTCCTTAGAAGAACAAACGGTATGAAAAATGGTGCAAACGGCATTTTTCAAGCATGCATCCAATACGCAAATAGTTATAGAAAATAAAGAAAAAAGGACGACCTTTTAGTCGTCCTCTTTTACAAGGTTTTTGCTTAAACTTTATTCGCGGTTTTTATTCCGTTCTGAACGGCAAGAATTATGCAAGCCAAGCCCTCTTCGCAGCCTACGCCCACGGTTACTTCTTTACCGACTGAAATACAGTCCTTACCGTCGGGCCTGTCGGTTGCGTCGACTTTAACCTTAATTTGCATAAACTCCGCAATAGTCCAGTTTTCGAACTGTGCAAGCGCCTTTCCCGCATTCCAGGGAGCACCGCTGGCATATGCCGGCTGAACGTACTTTTCACCCTCTTTCGCCCCGACCCAATCCGCGTCCACAGCAGAAACCGCAAGATTCCACAAGGTGTTATCCTGAACTTCGAACGAAACTTTATATCCTGCGTGTACAGTTTCTTCATTGTCGACATACGAATAAGTACAAGTTCCCGCGTAAGAGCCGTTTTCAAGATTCGTAGTTCCGCAAGCGCCGATAACCGCCGTGCAAATTACCAATGCAAGAACAACAGCTACAGTAATAATTAAACTTTTCGCCTTTTTCATAATTTAAAACTCCTGAAAATTTTAGCAAAAACCTTTCACTCGGTTGCCCAAAATATATCACGTAATATAAATTTTTACAATGTTTTCGGAACGAAAGGCGCATAAAAAGGCATAAACAGCGGCGGGACGCGATAAAAACACGCTCCGCCGTTAATAAAATCAAAGCATTACGCTTCCACATTCTTTTAAAAGCGCAAGATATTTGGTTTTTATTTCCGTAGCTTTTCTGCGCGAAAGCGGAAGGCTTTCGCCCGTGGAAAGCTCCACTTCCCCCACGAGAATACGAGAAATAAACCTGAAATTTACGAGCATCCCCTTGTGCACTCGGATAAAACCGAAGGGCTCTAATTCTTCTTCCAACTTTTCCATGGCTCTGTAAACAGGAATAGTTTCCGCCTTGCCTTTAACGTGCATAAGCTGAAATTTACCGGCGCCTTCGAAATAAACGGTTTCCGAAATTTTAACCGTGACTATACCGCCCTTGCCTTGAACCGTTATTGAAATTTTGTCGCGTGAAGAAACGGAAGCAAGGTAATTGTTTACGGCGGCGGTTATTTCATTTAAAAAATTGTTCTTGCGGACGAATCCGAAAGGGTGTATTTTCAGCGCTTCGAAAACCTTATCCTCCCTATTGGAAACAAATATAATATCGGTGGCGTCGCCCGCTTTTCTCAGTCTTTCCCCGAAAGAAATTCCGTCGCACTTCGGCATGCATATGTCGAGAAAAAGCAAATCGTAAATCCTGGATTTTATTCTTCGGCTCAAAGATTCCACCGAAGTATAGGTTTCAATTTCGACAGGCACACCCGCTTTCCCGAACGCAGCCGAAATTACGCTTTGAATAACCTCTATTATATTTTGTTCGTCGTCGCAAACGGCAATTCTGAATTTTCGCATTTTTACTCCTATATTTGCGCGGAATCCGTAGGAATAAACAGCATTACATTTACCGTAAATTCACCGTCTTTGACTACGTAATCCACGGCTCCGTTATATTTCTCAACGATACGCGCAACGATCTTACTTCCGTAACCGTGTAAATTTTTATTTTGCTTACTTGTTTTCAATGTAAGCGCGGACTCTTTGTGCTCGGGCAGAATATGATTACTCATTTTAGCCATAAAAACATGATCCACGACATACAACTCCACTTTTATTTTTCTTTCGGTTACATTTTTGTTTCTTTCCAAATATTCCACAGCATTATTAATAAGATTCATAAGCAAGCTACACAAATCCACGTCTTTTATGTTTATTTTTTCCGGAACGGCTATTTTACAATCCAAATCCACGGCGGCGTCCTTTGCCCTGCCGCGCTCTATACCTAATATTACGTTGAGCGTATTATTCCCGCAATCGGTAAAATTAACCGTTTCTTCAATCCTATCCGAAAATTCCGAAAAATATTTTCCAAGATTTTCATAGTCTCCCCTATCCAAATAAGACTTCATAAGCGCGTATTGGTTTTTAAGTTCGTGTCTCATTTTGTGTAAATTTTCCAGATTTTCGTTACTCAGCCTGAACGCCTCCCTGTCCGAACTGCGCATTATGGCGTTTACCTGGCGGCACGCGTCTGCATATGACTTTTCAGAAAGATATACGAGCATGAAATACACTATAAAAAAAGCGAAAATAAATATCATGCAAATTGCAACAGAAGCCGCCGGATCTATTTTCAAAACCATACGTATAACGGAATACGCAAATCCAAGCGCCCCCATTACGACGGTTATAACAACATATAAGGGCTGCACCGGAGTTTCATCCTTTATCGAAAAATACCGAATAAGAAACGCGGATGAACATATAATTATACCGTTTACCGAAATCAAACCCCATTGCAGATAATAATACGGTACACCCAAAAGAGCTCCCATAGACATGGTTGTGGTCAAAGCAAGACAGCTAAACCCCAGATACGCGGCAGACTGCATTATACGTACCGGCGTCTTTTTTTTACTTCTTATAGCAGCATAAAGCGTCAACACGAGCAATCCGCAAACGAACGGAACATAGGTATCCGAATTAAATATAGCAAAATAGACGGAAGCGAAGAATTCCATAATTATAATACACACAGTAATTTCCACAAAGGTAACTACCGCCGCTTTCCACCAAGGCTTACGCGAAAAATCTCCCAGCAAAAACGGAATTCCCGCCGCAATAAAATAATTTGCGGTAAGATAGATAAAGCCGTGCGTTAAATTTAAATAATCGAATATAAAATACTTCAACATCTTTATTAAGATTATCACATACTTAACATTAAACAGTCAATATTATCGGAACAAACGGTCTGTAAAAAGGATTAAAAGCAGTTTTTTGAAGAACGAACGATAAAAATTCAGCGAACGGTAAAACCGTTCGCTTTAAATTAATCAAGATATGCATGATTTAAGTTGTTTTAACGCCGTTTTTTCAAGACGGGAAACCTGCGCCTGAGATATTCCCACCTCGCGGGAAATTTCCGTTTGCGTTTTCCCTTCGAAATATCTTAAAAACAGAATTTTTTTCTCGCGTCCTTCGAGCCTGTTAATAGCTTCGTATAAAGCCGCCTTCTCCGTCCATACCTCGTCGTTGTTTTTTGCGTCGAAAATCTGATCCATCAATAAAAGCGTGTCTCCCGATTTATTGTATACGGGTTCGTACAGAGAAACGGGGTCGGAAATGGCGTCCAACGCGTAAGCCACTTCGGAAACGGCTATATGCATTTCGTTAGCTATTCTGTCGTAGGTTACCTCCTCGTCGGCTTCTTCGAGCTTTTCGCGCACTTTAAGAATCTGGTATGCGGTATCCCTTATGGAACGCGAAACACGCAAAGAGTTTCCGTCGCGCAGATATCTTTTTATTTCTCCCAAAATCATGGGAACGGCGTAAGTGGAAAATTTCACGCCTACCGAAATATCGAAGTTATCTATCGCCTTGATTAGTCCCACGCAGCCCGCCTGAAAAACATCGTCCGCGTTGGCTTTCTTCGCCCAGAAACGCCTTACAAGCGAAAGCACCAAACGCATATTGCCTATGGTAAACCTTTCGCGCGCCTCGTTATCCCCCGCTTTGAGCCTTAACATAAGCTCTTCTTGTTCCTTTGCCGTAAGAAGCGGCAAACCCGACGTATCAACGCCGCAAATAACAACTTTCTGCAACATAATTTTTCCTCCTTATTATGTACGAATCTCGGAAAAAATATGTTTGAACGCAGTATATTAGGGGATTAATTGATTTTTTTGGAAATATCTTTTTTAAGCTTGGAAATAATCTTTTTTTCCAAACGCGATATGTAGCTCTGGGAAATTCCCAGCTTGTCTGCAACGTCCTTTTGAGTCATGCCGTCGCCGCCGTCCAGCCCGAAACGCATTTTCATTATGCGCTGTTCCCGCGAGGGTAGTTGCGTAAGTGCGGCGTTTAAAAGTTCGCGTTCCACTCCGCACTCTATATCCGAATAGACGATATCGGCGTCGGTGCCCATTACGTCGGAAAGTAACAGTTCGTTGCCCTCCCAATCGGTGTTTAAAGGCTCGTCGAAGCTGACCTCCTGTCTTAATCGCGACATTCTGCGCAAATACATTAAAATTTCGTTTTCTATGCACCGCGAAGCGTACGTTGCAAGCTTGATGTTCTTGTCCGATTTAAAGGAATTTATAGCCTTTATAAGCCCTATCGTGCCAACGGAAACCAAATCGTCGCCGTCCGCGCCCGAACCTTCGAACTTTTTGGCTATGTACACTACGAGCCGCAAATTGTGTTCCACAAGGTCGGCTTTGGCTTTTTCGTCGCCGCTTTCCAAAAGAGAAATTTTATCGCTCTCCTCCTCCTGCGAAAACGGCATGGGCAACGCTTCCGTTCCGCATATGTAATCCAGCGTGTTTCTGCCGAAAAGAGCGGCAAGCAAATTTTTTATTTTTTCAAACATTCAAATCCTCCAAAAGGTCGCAATGCAGAACTGCGCGTTCTATTTTATTGGGGCTTATGCCTATTTTAACTCCGTTCAGAACGCCCGTTTTTTCATCCGAACGGATTTCCACTTTATCGGCGGTGAATACCTTTATCGTTTTGCTCCCCGCCCCAGTATGTTTTTTTACT
>CATKAP010000334.1 GCA_949746255.1 uncultured bacterium | reverse complement strand
CCGATCTGTCGTTTATCGCGCAAGCAACCATTGTTTGATGTTTTCCCGTTCGATAGGAATAATGTTTTCAACGGGGTATTTTGAATTAATTCCGCCGTAGGTGTATATAAAATATTTTCCGTCGTTCGTAATATATAACGTCTCTTCATAGCCGCAGGGATCGCCGGGTGCACCGTAGGTGAATTTTTTATCTACCGTAGAATTTGCGGTGTCGTATATAACGCCGTTAAAGTCTTTACGCATAAATTCACTCCCTAAGGTCAATTTGACCGTAAATGAGTTTAACATATGCGCGTTATAATGTCAATTTAAATGTTTCACGGCGGCGTGTAAGTAGTAATTTGTTATTAACTAAATATTTATGTTTATGCTATTAATAAAAAATTTTAAACAAGTCAAGCAAAAAAGATTGACAAGCATTGAAACTTGGTTTAAAATATTAATGTTGCATTATGGATAAGTTTTCGTTTATTGCTCTGTGGGATGTTTATAACGGATTTTTAACTCCGACCCAAAGAGAGATTACAAATTTATATTTCAATCTCGACTTAACGGTTTCTGAAATAGCTCTGCAGAAAGGCATAAGCCGTCAGGCTGTTTCAGAGTGCATGAAAATTTGCAAAAAGCAACTGGAAGATTTTGAAAACAGACTGCATTTTTGCGAGAAGCTGAATTTTATTTCTTTGCAAGAATCTCTTATGTTGACGGAGACAGGTAAATGGGTTGAAAAATTTAAAAAAATTCACCCCGAATTAACCGAGGATATAAACGATCTGGAAGACATATTGGATAAGGATTATTCGGACGAGGTTAAAAAAATCCTCGCCGATCCCAAATCTCAGACTATTCTAAATAAATATTATACCGGGTTGGTTTACGGCAGAGAAAAGACGGGTAAAGAATAACCGTCGCCGTAAAACGGGCGAAATGGAGATAACGTGGGCGCTTTTTCATCTTTAAGCGAAAGATTAAATCATATATTTTCTAAACTTACGAAGCGCGGTCGTCTTACCGAGTTAGAAATAAAAACGGCGATGCGCGAAGTTCGCGTCGCGCTTTTGGAGGCCGACGTAAATATTTCGGTTGCCAAAAAATTCTGCGCGGACGTTTCTGAAAAAGCCGTAGGTCAGGAAATTTTGAAGAGCCTTAACCCCGCGCAACAGGTTATTAAAATAGTTAACGAAGAACTCATAGCGCTTATGGGTTCCACGAATCAGAAACTCAACGTTTCGCCCAAGCCGCCTACCGTTATTATGATGTGCGGTTTGCAGGGCGCGGGTAAAACCACAATGTGCGGCAAGCTTGCCGTCATGCTTAAAAAGCAGGGTAAAAAGCCGCTTTTGGCAGGTTGCGACATATACCGGCCCGCGGCTATTAATCAGCTTAAAGTCGTAGCCAAAAACGCTGGCGCGGAAGTGTTTGAAAAGGGCACGCAAAACCCCGTTAAAACCGCGCAGGAAGCGGTTGCGCACGCGCGTTCGTTGGGATTCGATACCGTGATTATAGATACGGCCGGCAGGTTGGAAATAGACGAACCGCTTATGCAGGAGCTTGAAAACATAGTAAAGTCCGTTGAAGTGAGCGAAATACTTCTCACCGTGGATAGTATGATGGGACAGGTTGCCGTAAACGTTGCTAAAACTTTCAACGAAAGATTGGAAATAACGGGCGTAATTTTAACAAAGCTGGACGGCGATACGCGCGGCGGCGCCTGTCTTTCCGTCAAGGCGGTAACGGGCAAACCTATCAAGCTTATAGGCGTGGGTGAAAAACTTACAGATCTGGAAGCTTTTTATCCCGACAGAATGGCTTCGCGCATACTCGGCATGGGCGACGTGTTGACGCTTATAGAAAAGGCGCAGGAAGCCGTAACCGAAGAACAAGCCAAAGCAATGCAGAAAAAATTTGCCGAAAACAGCTTTACTTTGGAAGATTACATTATTCAATTCGAAAGCATGAAAAAAATGGGCGGGGCGCAGGCGCTACTTTCCATGCTTCCGGGTATGGGCGGTAAGGTAAAAGCGGAAGATATAGACGAAAGCAGAATAGAACGCGTTAAGGCGATAATTCTTTCCATGACTAAAAAGGAAAGAACAGATCCTTCGGTAATAAATTCTTCGCGAAAAAAGAGAATCGCCGCAGGAAGCGGAACTTCCGTTCAGGACGTGAACCAGCTTTTGAAACAGTTTGAACAGACTAAACAGTTGATGAAACAGATGAGGTCGGGTAAAAGAAGATTTCCTTTTTAATGGTTATTCGCCCTCGT
>CATKAP010000333.1 GCA_949746255.1 uncultured bacterium | reverse complement strand
GTTTGTTTGTTAAATAAAACAGGATAATATGAAATATAATATGTTTTTAGATTACACCCTCCTTGTTAGGTCAGAGTTTAGGAGAAATGAGCAATGAAACGGGCAGTAGTTTTTGCTCATTATAGTAAATATAACATAATTGATGATTATGTTATATTTTATTTAAGAGAATTGAGGAAAATTGCAGAAAATATCGTGTTTGTTTCTGATTGCAATTTAAATGATTCGGAATTAAACAAAATAAAAGATATTGTCATATATTCAACTGGCGAAAGACATGGTGAGTATGATTTTGGTTCTTACAAAAGAGGTTATTTATATTTAAAAGAAAATGGTTTACTGGCAGACATTAGTGAGCTTATTTTTGTAAATGATAGTTGTTATGGTCCTTTGTATTCTTTAGAAACTGTTTTTTGCAAAATGCAATATAAAGACTGTGATTTTTGGGGAATAAATCTTAATGAGATTGAAGTAGGGTCACATATACAGAGTTTTTTTCTTGTATTTAGAAAACAAGTATTTTCGGCCGATATTTTTGATGATTTTGTAAAAGCAGTTAAAGACGAAACAAATAAAAGCGATATTATTAGAAAATACGAGATAGGTTTATCACAGATGCTGCTTGCAAAAGGGTTTAAAATGGATGCCTTTATTGATGCGCCTGTAAAGTGGTCTGTTTGTGAATGGGTATTATCAAAATACAACAATCCTTTTGTTAAAAAAAGTATTGTGAATAAATTATGTAAAATATATGTAGAGTTTGTATTTGAGTTCATAAAAAAAGGGGTATATTCTTCCAAGTTAATTATACAAAGTAAGGATTATATTGGCACAAAGAAAAATATTTTTAATGAACTGAAAGCATTTAGAAAAGCAATTGTAAGAATACATTTTTCCAAAATGAAAATTTATTTATTTGGACACAAAATACAATTTTGAATTTTGTGATAAAATTGACTCTAAGCTTAAAGGAAAATATCGGCCGATGAATTATAAATTGATAGACATGAAAGTTTTTGGGGATGACAGGGGACATCTTGTTTCCTTTGAAAAAAAGGTCAACTGTCCATTTGATGTTAAAAGAGCTTTTTATATATTTGACACAAAGCCTGGTGTAGCAAGGGGTGCGCATGCTAATCGTAATTCCGAATTTTTATTAATTTCAATAAATGGTAGTTGCAAGGTGAAAATTGATAATGGTAAAAAACAGGAAGTCGTTGAATTGAACAATCCCCAACGGGCTCTTTATCTTGATAAAATGTTATGGAAAGAAATGTATGATTTTTCATACAACGCAATATTGCTTGTTCTTGCAAGTACATATTATGATGAAAAAGAATACATAAGGGATTATGATGAGTTTTTGGCAGGGGTAAGCAGATGATACACCCTACTTCAGATGTTCAAAGTAAAAATATAGGAGAAGATACAAATATCTGGCAATATTCAGTGGTGCTTCCCGGTGCAAAGATTGGTAAAAATTGTAACATTTGTTCTCACTGTTTTATAGAAAATGATGTAGTTATCGGGGATAATGTAACAATTAAAAATGGTGTTTATTTGTATGATGGCATAACCGTTGAAGACAATGTTTTTATTGGACCAAATGCGACATTTTGTAATGATAAATACCCTCGCTCAAAGCAGTATCCTGCTGAGTTTATGAAAATTATTATTAAAAAGGGTGCTTCGATAGGTGCAAATGCAACCGTTCTTCCGGGAATTATAATTGAAGAAAATGCAATGGTTGCAGCAGGTAGTGTTGTAACTAAAAATGTTGGTAAAGAGGCTATTTATATTACACGTAATTTGGAGAGAATAAAGGATTAAAAAATCTTTTCCTTTTAGTTTGTACTTACAAATTTTATAGAATTATTGTTATTGTCCTAAAAGGTATTCTTGTGATTGATGGTTGGAGCTCTGAAAGGTTGGTCAAAATTTGTTTTTATTTTAATGTATAATTAATTTGTATTATTATGTTAAATAGATATTTGTCTTGGCGTTAGTATGAATTTAAAATGTAGCATAATTATTCCTGTATACAACGGTGAAAGATTTTTAAAAGAAACTATTGAGAATGTTTTAAGTTCCACATATAAAAATCTTGAAATAGTTTTGATTGACGATTTTTCTGTGGATAACTCAAGAGAAATCTTAAAAGAATATTCTGGCAATCCAAAGTTTAAAATTATATTAAATGAATACAACTATGGTTTGAATGCAAATATAGCAAAAGGTATATTTTATTCTACTGGCGAATATATTCAGCTGCTCGGGCAAGATGATTTAATCGAATCTGAAAAAATCGAAAAACAGATAAAATATTTGGAAAACACAAATTTGGATGCAGT
>CATKAP010000332.1 GCA_949746255.1 uncultured bacterium | reverse complement strand
TTTGTTTGATGATTTTGACAAAAATGTTTTAGAAAGTGTAAAATCAAAAACAAGTATTCATAAATTGAGCTACAAAATATTAAAAGATAACACAAGCGGAAAAAGCTATTATGATTGGATTATAGGAGAGAATAAGTAAGTGGGCGCAAGGATAAAAGATGCACTAATAAATCTAATTCCTATAAAGAAAATCAGGCAAAAGGTTCGTTTTGAACATGGTACTTTTCCTTATAACTCAATAAGTAAAAGTGTTCATATAGGAATGGCAAAAAATTTAAAGCTTGGGAAATATATTTTTATAGGCGACAATGGCAGATTATGCTGTGAAGGCGGTCTTGAGATAGGTTCTTATACTAGAATAGGGCTTGGTGTGCTTATTGTAACATCTAATCATAATTATAAAAGTGATAAGTTTATTCCATTTGATGAATATGATTATAAGCAAAAAGTTGTTATTGGTAAAAATTGCTGGCTTGGTGCGAGAGTGACAGTTTGCCCCGGTGTCAGGATTGAGGAAGGAGCAATTGTTGCAACTGGAAGTGTTGTTACAAAATCAGTTCCAAGATGCGCAATCGTTGGTGGCAACCCGGCAAAGATTATAGGTTTTAGAGATATTGATATTTATAATAAATTGGAAAAAGAAGGCAAAAGCGCTACATTTAATGATGTAAAAGACAGAAAGTGGATTGAAGTAAACGCTCATAAAGATTATCTGAAGTTTGGAGATTAAATGGAAAAAACCTGTATTATAACGCCAACATATAATAAACTTGAAAAGGCAACAAAGCCTTTTATAGAAACGCTTTATCAGTATACGGATGAAAATTTGTTTGATTTAATAATTGTTGACAATGCTTCATCTGACGGGACTGTTGAATACTTAAAGGAAATTGAAAAACAGCATAAAAATTTTAAACTTGTTTATAACTCAGAAAATCTTGGATATTCAAAAGGTAATAATATAGGGATAAAATTGGCACTCGAAAATGATTATAAATACATCGGGCTTTTAAATAACGATATTTTATTTACCCCTGAATGGCTTGAAAACACGCTTAAAATTTTTGAACTTGATTCCCGGCTTGGGATGGTGGCACCAAGAGATGCCGGCAGAAAGAAATTTTTTAAGAAGAAAATTACAGCCCAAAATTATTTAGAAAATTATAAAAAGTGTCTTTCAAAATTTAAAGAGCCTTTCAAGTATGTATTAGAGCCATTATTTTGTTGTGTTTTAATTAAAAAAGAAGTTATTGAAAAGATTGGCCTTATGGATGAAAACTTTACCCCTGCTTTTTGGGAAGACCAAGATTACCTTTTAAGGGCATCGTATGCCGGGTACAGTTTTGCAACATCAAACGGGGCATTTATTTTTCATAATCATTCAACAACAAGTTCAGCTGTTTCTAAGGAAATATTTGAAAGAAACAGACAATATTTTTATAAAAAACACCCGCTTGGCAAGTGGATTTGGGAGCATAAAAGGTCAAACCTGATAAAGGATATTAAAAATTATATCAAAGAAGGAATGGAGTAGTTTTTTATGAAAGTTTCCATAATAACTGCAAGTTATAATTACGAAGATTACATAAAAGAAACAATTGAAAGTGTTCTTGCGCAAACTTATCCTGATTGGGAAATGGTTATTGTTGATGACGGGTCAGAGGATAATTCGGTCGAGATTATAAAATCTTATTGCAAAAAAGATGCAAGGATTAAACTTTTTCAGCATGAAAACAGTGCAAATAAAGGGCTTGCGGAAACGATTAAACTTGGGTTAAAAATGATACAGAATGAATGGGTGATTTTTCTTGAATCGGATGATACTATTGAACCTAATTATATTAAAAGAAAATTGGAGATTATATCAAAATATTCTGATGTTGATTTTATATTTAATGATGTACAATTATTTGGCGCAAGAGACAGAGCAAAAGAATATGAAGAATATTTTACAAAGGTAAAAAAAGATCTTATTGATAATTATTATCCTGCAAATTTATTTTCTTGTTTTAAAAGGTACAACCATATTTCCACTTTTTCTGCTGTCATGTTGAAAAAAGGTTTATTTGATGGGGTGGATTTTAATTGTCCTATTAAACCTGCACTTGATTATTATTTATGGATACAAATTGCAAAATGTGCCACAATGTTTTATTTAGATGAAAAACTTACAAATTGGAGAATGCATGATAGTTATATAAAAAAATACAAGTCAAATAATTATGAAAGTGCAATGTTTGAGTATAAAAAAAGAAAATTTCTTGTCATGAATCCTTTTCAAAAAATTCTGGTTCCAGTTTTTTATTTGGTTGCATTATTTGATATTGTAAGAAAAAATATTATTAAAATTCATCCAAAGGATAAAGAGATTTTTATATTTGGA
>CATKAP010000331.1 GCA_949746255.1 uncultured bacterium | reverse complement strand
TTTGCCACTACACCGGAGATTACGGTCACGGCAAGTGGCTATATTGATTGGACAAATGCGCATAGCAACTGGGAATTTGATAACAGAGGGTATACGACAATTAAGATGTATCCTACTTCGGCCAGTCAATATAAATTGAGCGAATGTGTGTATTCTAATGTCCCAGGCAATGTGAGTCCAGGAATCAATCTGCTGACAACAACAAAGACAGTTAGTCTAGGTAATGATTTGCCAGTAGCGGGTGACTTGGATTTAGGAAACTTCTATCTCACTTGTAAAGCAATTAAGGCGGACGGAATCGTCGAATATCAACTATGGCAAGGTACAAAACAAATCAAGACGTGTCTGGACGGCAATTTTGGTCAGTTGTCAGTAGACAAGGACGGTTTTGTTGAGGGTGGTAAATGCTTTATCAGGGTTGTAGGTACTGATGGTGAACAAGCAGATACCAATATCAATCTGCAATTTAAAAAGCACGATATAAATAAGAATACAGAAATCACCTTTAATGGTGGCGGCCATAGTGGAGAGAACAGCAAAATCAGCTTTAAAGTAGGAGATAATGTTCCATTTATTGGCGGTTCTTCTTTTACACTTGATTTGCCTGTTAGTTCGCATGTTACGTTTCTGGTTAGCCCCGATGGAAAAAAGATGCAGCTTGGCTTGAATTTTGCAGATTTGAGAGATGATAATGAACACAAAACTGCACAGGAACAGTTTGATGCTGCAAAAAAATTGCTCACAGATGCTCGAACAGCAGCAAATCTAAAAGCAGGGAAATTGGATAATCAACAAAAAAAGACGTTCTACTCCTTATTAAAGGGAAATAGTAAAAAATGGACGTTTTTTAAGGATGGCGAGTGGAACTTCTTAGGTTATGTAGAGGGTGACCTCAACAATAGCACATTGAAGGGCCATGTAATGTTGCAATACTCTGTTACAGCAGCAGAGTTTGGATTTACCACATGGGTAGTTGTAGTCCCGGTAACAGTACAAGTCGGACTCGACCTAGAGGGAAATTTAATTGGAGAAATTGGCTATGATTGGGCCAATGCTCAATTAGTAGGTTCACTTGATTTTGATGCTTCTGCAAAGCTAAAGGCATTTGGCGGCATAGGTGTAGGAAAAGCAATTGGAGCCGGCGCATACGGTAGTGCAAAATTGGAGGGAGAATTTCGTATTATTGGTACACCTTGGGGACTTCGAAGTGTAGACTTGACTGGAGAACTTGGTGTAAAAGCATATCTGGCCTGGCTTACTTATGAGCGCCCCTTTGCCCAAAATACATGGCACTTGTATACTGGTAACAATGTACGGATGCTTTCCGATTCATATGAGACAGAGCCGATAATGGTTACGTTACATGATGCTGATAATTACCAGTTCCATGATCTAAGTTATCTATCCGCAGAGTCCGAATGGATGGGGATGCCCACCATGCTTCTTGATGCTTCTGCAGCCACGCAGTTGTCTATCTTGCGCGCAAATACTTACCGCAACGCACAGCCAGTAATGGTTTCTGCGGATAACGCACTCTACGCGGCTTTCCTTGAAGCAGATCAAACATCTGGGAATGTATATGTTGCTGTAACAAAGTTTGACGGCAATTCGTGGTGTGAACCTGTGCGTGTAGACGCTGGAGCAGTCATGGATGGTGCTCCCAGTCTCTGTGTTGATCAGAACGGAACTATCTGGCTGGCGTATTCCAAGACGGCAACTGATTGCGATATGACAAGCTTGTTGGATTATGCACAGAAGCAGAGTATCGTTGTGGGTTCCCTCGACTCTAGTACATTGGCTTTTACAGAGAGCACCACTTATTCTGGTAATGGTTATGCCCATCTCCAGCAGATTTCGTTGGTAAATGGGATGCCCACTCTAGTTTGGGCGGATTCCACGGTTACTGATGATGACAGCGTACTTTGGTCTACAACTTCTAAACTGTATAGTGCATCC
>CATKAP010000330.1 GCA_949746255.1 uncultured bacterium | reverse complement strand
GTTGATACATTAATCAATATAAAATCAGATTTAGGCAAATCAATGTCAACCCTAATTGATAATGATGATTATGATTCAGTAGATGAGTATAAAAATCATGCTAAAACAGTCGCACAAATAATTCAAAACCTTAATAATATTTCTAACGACATTACAATAGATAATTTAGAAGATGAAGCGCAAACAGCAGAAGCAATTGAATCAAATAATAATGATATTAATTATAATGACAAATCTTTTAATGCAGATACTAATATACCACATACTCTTTATGAGGACTTTACATATACAAAGCCAGTAGGTATAGAAATTGAAAATACATATCTTGAAGCAAATGAATGGAGAGATGTATTTAATAAATGTTGCCAATATCTACTAAATAAAGATCAAGATATATTTGCAAGTTTTCTTACAGATACAACTATGCAAGGGCGTAAGTGTAAATATTTTTCTTATGATTCAAGCGAATTAAGAGAGGGTGTTCGTATAAAAGGTTCAAAAATTTACATAGAGTATAATGTAAGTGCGACTTTTGTAAGAAATATAATTATAAAAATGCTTGAAAAATATGAAATACCAAAACGTAATTGTCACATTTTTATTAGAAGAGATTTAACTTCCTTACACAATGAAAACAGTAAACTACAGGAAACGGCACAAAAACTAGAAGAATCGACTGATGAAATTAAAATTGGTCAATATGCTAAAGAATATTTTACTGCATATTTTCAAACTCATACCACAGAAGATGATATTAATCGCTTCACTGATAAAGATTGGTGTCATAATACATTTGGTATATGTTATCCTATATTAAAACAGGTTGATAAGAAACTTCCTATAAGTGAACAAGTTAATTATAATAATCAGTACAGAAGATATTATTCAAGTCCTATATTAAAAATCAATGGAAATGATTATATAATTTGCAGTCAGTGGTTTGCACAATTTAAGCCCAAATTAATGGATTGGATCAATTCTAATTCGGTTTCAATGACAATAAATAG
>CATKAP010000329.1 GCA_949746255.1 uncultured bacterium | reverse complement strand
TTCCCCTTCCCGTAAGCCTGTAAATAGTGTCATCTTGTAAAGGGTCTCAAAGCGGTGGCCCTGAATGGCCTCCAGAAAAGCCCGGCTCTCTTTTTCATCCAGCGGACGAAGTTCCTTCTTCTCTATCCGGGGCAGTTCGCAAGCGTCAGCCGGATTAAATCGAATATAGCCTATTCTCATAGCTTGGCCCAGCGCCCTATGAAGAACCCCGTGTACGTTCTTCACACTTTTTGCAGATAGTCCACGCCGGGTTAGCGAATTGTAAAAGCCTTGTATTTCATGTGCTGTCAACGCTTCTAACTTCACATTTCCAAATGCGGGTTTCAGATAGAGGCGGACAGTAGTTTTGTAAGAGTCTACCGTCCGTGGTTTAACTCCGCCCAGGTAATCCGCTGTCCATATCTCCAGCCATTCCCCCACGGTCATTTTGCTGGGGGCGATATAGGTCCCAGCGTCTATGGCAGCGGTGGCAGCTTTCAACTTCTGTGCCACTTCCTTTTGGGTCTTGCCCGTAATACTCCGCTGGATCTGCTTCCCGGTACCCGGGTCATATCCAACGGTGTACCGGGCCTCCCAATATGTGTATGGCTTCCCCGAGCGGGTAACGGTCTTTTTGCGTATCGTACCAGCTCCTGCTGCCGATCTTGCCATAGTATCCTCCTATTCCCGCTTATTCCAAAAATGCACTGCCTTCTGGGCGGCCTTACCTGCAAAAACATCATCGTAGTTGTGAACCGTGAATCTTTTTGACTGGGCGTCACAGATGGTACAGGCTACACAAACAAAGGTGCCGTATCTGCCATCTGTTGCAATGAGATCTGCGTCGCCCCCACAGAATGGGCAGTTTTTCAATTCATCCATCTACTTTGCCTCCAAATCAACGTATGCAGTATATAACGGGGCTGTCCTGCTGGTGTGCTGGTCCAGTCCGGCATCCACCCGGCCTTGTTTGTGTGCCGCTCTCAAAAACCTATCCAGGCTTTTAGCCGTCCAGGCGGGAAAGCCGGGGTCAGCCTCCACAGGCGCATATTTCACTCCGTCCTTTCCGTCTTGATAGGCATAAATGGCAAGCTCCGCTAAATCACTGATCTCATCCGTATAGGACACCTCGCCCCGGAGTACAGCCACAATTTCCGCGGAAAGAATAAGCGGCTTTTCACAATCATCCACCACGATTATTTCCTCCCTCGTTTTATAAGGTCCCGTTCCGTCAGGTGGCCCCGCCGGGTCCCCCGGCCTACCGCTCGGAATATCCGCTGCCGGGTGCGGGGCTGTAATTCCTCGAAGGTGTAGGACACTCCCTCCAGCTCCACATAGATTTCTGCTGTCCATTCACCTTTTTTCATGCGTGCCTCCTTACCAGCTTCAGGTCATACCCCAGCTTGTGAAGCCCCAGAACAAAGTCCAGGTCGCAGCGAAACCCGCAGCCATAAGACAGATTATAAACTGCCTTCCGTTCACGGTTCAGCTTCCGGGCAATGTTCGCCGCTGATTCCTTCTTCATCTGCTCTTCCATCAGAGCGGCAATTTCGTCAAATATCATGCCGCCCCCTCCTCTCCCAGCTGTTGGATAAGGGCATTAAGGCGGTTATGGATTCCCTCGATGGTCTCCATGCTCTCCAGGGTCAAGCCCCACTCGATGATGTCCTCCAGCTCTCCATTGAGCGTTAAGAGGCAAGCGACGAACTCGGCGTTTACATGATACATGATAATTCCTCCTTGATTTTCACCCGGGAGGTATGGCATAATAGATTTGCCAACCTCCAAAGGGTAAACTATCCCCTTGGGTGGTGGGGTTTGGGGCACCCGTTTTAGCTTCTCAGGGCGGCGGGTGTCCCTTTTATTTGCCGATTTCTTCGTCGAGTTTACGGCGAAACCAGTCCGTGCGTCCTTCTCCACGGTCGGCCAGCTTTTTATCAAGTGCTTCCGCCTTGTCCCGGTCAACCATAAACACAAGCTGCTTTTTCTGCTTTCTCCGTTCTCTGAAGTATTCGGCCCTGCTTTTATCTGCCACATAATCACCTCCGCTTGTGGCTAACTACAATTATAAAGAGTAGTTAGCTACTTGTCAAGCACTTTTTTCATGCCACACAGAAGCGGCGGGCGGTGGTCTCTACCATGAACCGAGCGGCTACATCTGGAAAAGCCTTTCTAAGGGCATTTACATCAATTCTGAGAGACTTTACTGGTTTCCATGTGATTCTATACTCCCCAGCCGAAAGTTCCTCAGAATCGCCCATAAATGCCTTTAACGTCTCTTTTATGGTTTCCGCCTCTGCTTCTGCCTCGTCAATCAGGCTCTGGAGCTGTCGTAGCTCCCTGATCTTGCTTTCCAATTCTGTGCTGCTCATACTGTGTACCTCCTTCATATTTTCGGGGGCAGCTCCGGCGGCGGTGGGC
>CATKAP010000328.1 GCA_949746255.1 uncultured bacterium | reverse complement strand
TGATAGCCGTTGGTATAGACCTTTTGCGAATTGAGGGTATATGTGCCGCTGTCAACATACTGCAAATCCTCGTTGTTCAGCGGCATCACCACGCCCTGGAATTTCGTTTCAACAGGGGTGCCGGGTTTCCATTGGCCGCCGTTGTCCTTGTCATAGCCTCCGCCCTCGGTATGTACCTCGTACATATCATGCAGCAGGCTTTTGGGCAACTTCGGCCCTCTCCATACCCTCATGCTCCACCGCCTCCTTCCACCCGGTAAACGATACTGCGAAACAGCCGCCCCGTATCAAAAAGGGGCTGATACTGTGTGCTTGTCAACTGTGTTGTGGCAGACTTCGGCGGGGTCAGCTTGGTATTGAAGTAGCCCCGTGTCATTTCCAGCGCCCACTTCCCAACGAAGTCCATAGCCTGCTCCGCCGTCCATTGATGGCGGATAATGCCGTCCACGGCATCCTTGCAAATATCCTCCAGCGTGCTCTTGCCGGTGTCGTAGCTGGTACGGATGAAACTGCGCTCCGGGATGGTGACGCTCTCCACGAGCATATACATCCACTCGTAGTCCTCGTTGGGCCGGGGATCCTTCTTTCCCCCCGTGCGCTGCGTCTTGGCCTTGTGCTGGGCAGGCTGCCGGGTCTTATCCGGCTTTTTGTGGGGTTTCTTGTCACGAACCAAAAAGCCATAGCCGGGGGAAACCGGGATAAAGCGCAGATCGTCAAACTGGCGTGGGCTTTCTGCCCCTTTGGCCTCGTCCGTCAGGGGGATTGCAAGGTGCTTGACGTTCTTGGCGTTGATGGTGGCCCCATACTCATGGACACGAGCAATCATCAGTAGGTCATTTTCAGAATCACCCATGATACCGATATGGACCGACATCCCTTTAAGGGCCTCCAGCTCCCGCTTGATACGGGCCAACTCCGGGCGAACGGTGTCCTTCAGAATCCGCATATCTCACCACCGCCTGTATAGGGAAATTACGTCCTGCCACGTCTGGCTGATATTCTTATCAAACGTCCAACTCACATCGGAAATGGAGAAAGCGGACAGCCCGGCGGCATCATTCTCGGCAATCGCCCACTGCTGGGCCACCATGTTCCAGACAATGGCCTCCAGGTCTGCTGGGAGCGTAGCGGGTTCATCCGCCGTTGCATCCTTTGGCAAAATATAGCCGGCAGTATAGACCACTTGGAGATAGCGCCGGGGAGCTGTGAAGTCATAGGACAGCCCCCCGATGTGCCCCCGGTACGTCCAGCCATTTTCCCGGAACACAATGCCGATCTCTCCCTCATCGGAGAAATCAAAACCATCCACCGCCGCCCCCGACGTGGTATCGGTGACAGAGGTAATGCTGATGATCGGGTACTGCTCCAGCGTAAGCCGCTGAGTGCCGGGGGCGACCTTGTTCTCGGTGTAGGTCTGCCTGCCCAGCTTGCGGCCCAGCTTGCTCTCCAGCCACGCGGAGGCGGCATTGATAAGCTGAACCAGGGCGGCGTCCCGCTGGTCGTCCTCCTCGGCCGGATCAATCCCGATTGCAACCTTGACCGCCTCCAGGGTGGACAAGGCATTATCCCGCAAGGCCGGAGTTGCGGCCCGTTTTATTCTTCGGCCCATTTTAGCCCCTCCTGCTTCGTATACGGCGGGGGACGGGCCTTTCCCGTCCCCCAACACTATTTAGCCTTGACGGCCCTTCTGGCCCGTTTTAGGGGCCTTCTCTGCGACCTCGCCCTGCTGGCCGTCCTTCTGCTCTTTGGGCGCTGTCTTCTTGTTGTTGGACGGGCCGGGGCGAACCGGCTGAAACATCCTTGCCATCGTTACGCCCCACTGGCAGGAGCGGTGACTGCCACATCCCCCACGGGATGGTCGGTGGCGTCGCCCAGGGCCAGCGCCCCCGCTGTGCCGCCCGTGACCGTGATCTTGACAAACTGCTTGCAGCCGATCAGGTCAATGTCCAGGTTTGCCACCGCTGCGACGGCGGAGCCATTAGCAATGACGGCATTGCCGTTCTCGTTCGTGGGGTTATCCACGAACAGCCGACTATCGGGGACAGCCGCAAAGGTACCGGTGGAGGTGTCGCAGTGCTCCACCGTGACCGTTGCCGTGCTGTTGGCGGCCACGGTGACCGCCAGTACCGCGCTCTCATACCCCATACGGTCAAAGCTGCTGCCGCTGGCAAAGGGGAGCACAGTCACAGTATCGAAAAGTGCGCGTTTCATGGTCTTACCTGCCTTTCCGGTCAAATGACCTTGATATTCTTCACGTAGACGAAGCTCTCGGTGTGCCGCACGCCAATGTCGTCATACATCAGCGCCCGGGTACCCACCAGGTTCTCCTCAAAGGCGTTGTGCTGGACGCCGTTCTCGTCCGTCCAGGAGCCCTCCATGGTGGTGAGGGTTTCCATGCCCATCTGATCGCCGATCATCAGGTCGGCCCAGTTGCCGAAGAACAGGTC
>CATKAP010000327.1 GCA_949746255.1 uncultured bacterium | reverse complement strand
TAGTAAATCTATTGTATACTATATTATGTAATGCATAACAATTAGATAAAAAATTATCGGCTAGTCGTTTAAAATATATTTACTGCGTTTACATATATTATAAAGGAGATTTTTAGTATGGCGGAATGGTTTGCTAATTTAACGGTTCTCGAACATATATATTTTTGGTTGGGAATAGCTGCTACGCTGTTTCTTATTATACAAATTATACTTATGTGTTTCTCTTCCTTCGGAGGCGACTTAGACCTTGACGGCGACGGCGATATAGACGTAGATTTCGATTCCGGCGTTTCAATATTTACCGTAAAAAGTATTACGGCATTCTTTGCCGTGGGAAGCTGGGCGGGACTTTTAACCTGTTCCCTCGCTTCCGACGACTTGCAGTGGCTTTCTGTATTGATAGCGGTAATTGCGGGCGCGGCGGCTATGGCGTTGGTAGTAGTATTGTTGCGCGCGCTTGCTAAAATGCAATGCAACGGCATGCTTCAAACCGAGAAACTCGTGGGTATGCGAGCCACGGTGTATGTAACCGTTCCTGCCTCGCGCGGCGGCAGAGGCAAAATTACTCTCAACGCGCAGGGCAAATTTTTGGAACTGGACGCCGTAACCGAAGGTGAAAAGCTTTCCACGGATGAAACGGTTGAAATAGTTTCTGTGGAAAACGAATGTACAGTTGTAAAACGTGCCGAAACTTCGGCGGTTAAATAAATTATTAAAAGGAGCAAAAAATGTTTAATTTACTTGCGGCGGACGCAGGCGCCACAATAGGTATTATCTGTGGCATCGTAGTTGCGCTTGTATTGGTTATGGTTCTGCTTGTCTGTATGTTGCGCTACAAAAAGTGCCCTTCAGATAAAATTATGGTAATTTACGGTAAAATTTCGCCGAACAAAGACGGAACATACCGCAGCGCAAAATGTATACACGGCGGCGCGGCGTTGGTTGTGCCTTTCTTTCAGTCGTACACGTTTTTGGATTTGACTCCCCTCTCTATTGCAGTTGATTTAAAGAACGCGCTTTCCAAACAGAATATTCGTATTGACGTTCCCTCTATATTCACTGTCGGTATATCCACCGATCCCGCGGTTATGCAGAATGCCGCCGAAAGACTTTTGGGTTTACAGTTGAGACAAATTTCCGAGCTTGCCAAAGATGTAATTTTCGGTCAGCTCCGTTTGGTTATCGCAACTATGGACATAGAGGAAATCAACACAGACCGCGACAAGTTTCTTGAAGCTATTTCTCGTAACGTAGAAGGCGAACTCAAAAAGTTGGGTCTAAAACTTATAAACGTTAACATGACCGATATTTCCGATGAAAGCGGTTACATAGTTGCGCTCGGTAAAGAAGCTGCCGCTAAAGCCATTAACGACGCCAAAATTTCCGTTGCGGAAGAAAATAAAAAGGGCGCCATAGGCGAAGCAAACGCGCAGATGCAGCAGCGTATAAATGTTGCAGAATCGGAAAGTCGTGCTATAGAGGGTGAAAATAAGGCTAAAGCCGATATTGCCCAGTCCCGTGCGCTTCTTCGTCAAAAAGAAGCCGAAGCTATGAAACTTGCCGTAACCGCGGAAAACGTTCAAGCGGCTAAAGCAAAAGAAGAAAGCTACGCCGCAGAGCAATCCGCGGAAATCGCCCGCGCCTCGCGCGAAAAGGCTACAAAGGAAGCCGATATAATAGTTTCTTCCGAAATTGAAAAGAGAAATGTCCAAATTCAGCCCGACGCAGAAGCGGAAAATATTCGCCGACGCGCAAAGGGCGAAGCCGACGCTATATTTGCAAAAATGGAAGCCGAAGCCCGC
Organism: uncultured bacterium; assembly: GCA_949746255.1. Classification (GTDB taxonomy): domain Bacteria; phylum Bacillota; class Clostridia; order Christensenellales; family Borkfalkiaceae; genus Coproplasma. The sequence continues at coordinate 398 of CATKAP010000327.1, read as the reverse complement.
GGCGTTTATGAAACTCTTTCAAAACAAGCTGAAGGTATGCAAAAATTAGTTTCCGCGGCAGGAACTGCGGACGAGGCCGTACGGCTTATGATTGCCGACAAATTGGAAGAGCTTGTTTCAACGCAGGTTCAAGCTATTAAGAACCTTAAAATAGACAAGATAACCGTTTGGGACGGCGGGCAGGCGGGAGACGGAAAAACCGCTACGGCAAATTTCGTTTCCGGTATGCTTAAATCGCTTCCCCCTCTCGACGATTTGTATTCCATGGCGGGACTAAAAATGCCCGATTTAGTTTCTCCAAAAACAATGGGCATAAAGGAAGAACCGAAAGAGGAAACCCCCAGAACAGAAAAAGGAAAAACAGATAAAAAATAAATAGTTTTCCCCGCCGCGCTTTT
>CATKAP010000326.1 GCA_949746255.1 uncultured bacterium | reverse complement strand
CAATAGGCATTTTCCTTATCTGTGGAGTTGAACAAAATACCTGATATCCATGTTTCTTAAGTTCTACAAAATATCCTTCATCGGTTATCATGGATACTTTTCCGGCACATACATCTCCAACAGAGAAAGAATTGTAATATGTTTCCTGCGGATTTTTTTTCAGTGCTTTAACACTTGCTTTGATTTTGAAATGTTTAAGTCCTGTTTCCTGTCCACGATTTACTCTTTTTAATACTACAGATTCAACCTGCTGAATTAAAATCTGGATTTTTTCTCCTATTGAATATTCTTCCCTGCAGTCTCCTAAACGATTGTAAGATAATTCTTCCTGGGGTATGTATGTTTCAGCACCGCCTGCTTCCACGAATATTCCATTTGAATTAACACCTGTGATAGTGGCATTTACGGCTGTACCTGCTTTAAGTCTGGGAGTGTCACTTTCATTTCGTGATCCGTAATTTATATTGGCAATGCATGACATGGCATGAATTCTGGACGCATATGCAATTCCTTCAGATTCTTTTACCCTGAATACCATAAAGTCTACAGGCATTCCAATTCTTTTTGATAACAGTACCGGCAGACCTCCTTTTATTCCCATCTCTTCTTTGGCATATTTTTCAGGGTCATTCATACCTAACATCATAGATGCGGGAATTAGAACGGAAAAATATTTGAAAGGTTTAACATTTGCCTGCGAGTTATAGATTCCATTGTATTCTATCTCTGCCATTGTAATGTTTGCCCTTTCAAAAACAGCGATAAGAGTTCCTTTTAAGATGACAGGCCTTCCGGATCTGGTTGAAAATGCAGCCTGTGCAAGTGTCTCATATTCCTGCTTTCTGATGTCTTTTTCAGTAATGACTTTTTCACCCATTTCTACGGTTTCTACATAAAAATCATTACGATAGATTCCTTTTTTCATGTTTTCGGTTGCCCGTTTTACTTTGCGCCCTCGAAATACATCCGTGTCAGAAGCAATATATGTTCTTCTTGTACGTTCACCGTGAACATCTTCTTCATCTTCTGTAAATTCTTCTTCTACAATTTCTTCTGTATCTTCTGTAGTTGAATCATCTTTTTCTTCTTCGCCGTCTGATTCATTTTCCAGAGCAGAAGATAATTCTGTACCAGTGATCACATCATCAATGTCAAAATCAACTTCACCAGTCTGTTCACGTACTTCTGCTTCGGCTTCTTCCTCAGAAAGCCCTTCTTTTTCCATTTTCATTTGTTTTGCCAGTTCGTCCATTTCTGATAATGGCTGCTCTTTTTTCTTTTCGGTTTCTTTTTTGGCTCTTTTTACAGTCCTTTTTGGTGCTTTTTCTGCATCAACTGTTTTTTGTTCGATTTTTTTTACATCTTCAGTTTCTTTTTTTGCTCTTGGCATTTAAAACCCTCCTTTTGATAATAAATAGCCATGTACGAAACACCACATTCATTATTTATGTAGGTTTGTGAGGTATGGCAAACCTCTTTATAACTTTTTTGCTTTATAGAAACAATCATTTCTTATAGGCCTTTAACTTATTCCAAAAGAGCTGATTGCTGTCTATCGTTTAAATTTATTGTTTGTAAAAACTGTGGTTACCAATTTTTACTGAAAATTCATGTGTTCCCCAATTGCTTATAGGGTCCTCGTTCAACATATAACAATTTCTAAAATACAGAACATCTGTTTCGAGAATAGATAAATTTCCTTTTAGTACTTCCTGCGCTACCCATAACATTTCAGGAGATGGATTCATGGTTTGTATAATATTGGCAGTAGAAAATTGCGATTTATCTAAAACATTTTCGCTTATTGTGTTTGGATAAAGAGAAGAATTTTTTCTGTTTTTAACTACTTCTGCTACTGCTATCCATCCGTTTATTCCTTCTCCACCAGCTTCAGCACATATTGTTTGTGCAAGTAATTTAATATCTTCTTGACTGGGTAATTCACACTGAGTGCTGTCTAAAAAACATAATACACCAATTTCACTGTTCAAGTCAATGTTTTTAGTTATTTTGAGATTACTACACCACTTTCTGTATATTTTAAAAGGAGCTTGCGATATAACAACAGTTCCTTTAGATGATGAGCAATGGATAAAATATCCATTTCCCAAATATATTCCTACATGATTTGTAGTTTCTCCGTTATTGAAAAATCCAAGGTCTCCAGGTTCTAGTTCATCATAACTACATGGAGTTAAAAAGTCTTGTGAGAGCATTTCAGATGTTGAACTCATTTTTTTTGTATATTTTTCTTCAAAACCTGCTGCCATAAATGCCCACTGTACATATCCAGAACAATCTAGACCTTTTTGTTTTCCAGATGAACCTATACTCCACCATGAAGTGTCATATTCTCCGGATGAAGCTTTACCACCCCATTCATATGGAACTCTTCCAAGCAAAGAAATAGCATTTTGTAATAATGAAAACTGTGACTGATCTAATTTGAGATTATTTATTAATGATACTATTT
>CATKAP010000325.1 GCA_949746255.1 uncultured bacterium | reverse complement strand
TGTTCCTTTTCTCTTTCCCTTTTTTCTGCATGGTCTTTCTTTGCCCTCGCATAGTCTGGGAATACTGTTTCCGGCTCTACTTCCAGCACTGCTGCCAGCTTTTCTACTGTTTCCGCTTTTATGCTCCCGTGCCGTCCGTCACACTTTAAATTCCAGATTGTTGATTCTCCTACGCCCGCCTGCCGTGCAAGCTCTTTTACGGTTATCCTTCTTTCTTTGCGCAGTTCTGTTATGTAATTAGGGTGGATGTTCAATACAAAAGTTTCAGCCATTCTGCGCCCGCATATTCGCGCCCGCCTTTGCCTTTCTTTCCGCTCTTTTGTACTGCCTGTATATGTCTGAAAGCGCCCAGCCAGCTTCTTTGCATATTTCCTCTTCCCCAGCTGTCAGCCCGCTTTCCGGCTTTATTTCCTTTGCTGGTATGATGCGGTACAGAGGCACGTTTTCCGCTACTGTGCCGTCCGGCGCACGCAATCCCATAACTGCCACTTGTTGAAGGGCTTCCCCCTCTGCTAAAAATCTTTGCATTATGTATTTCCTCCTTTCTCAAACTCGAGTTAAACTCGAGTTCGTATCGAAAAAAATTTGTTCCATTGAAATATCCAGAATTTTACAAATAGCTTTAGCATTATCTATAGACATTTCTCCCGGATTTCTTTCTAATTTACGATATGTACACTCACAAATCCCTAATTTACTTGCCATTTCACGCATAGAAAATTCTTTCATTCTCCGTGCTTGCCTTAATGTAATGCTCATTTTTTTCGCTCCTTTCTATCCCGTTTTCGTTATTATACTCGAGTTAAACTCGAGTGTCAAGTATAAAAAGTAAAAGCATATCAAGTTTTACTTGATTTTTTTATAGGTTTTATTTAAAATAGTATCATCATAAGAGAGAGGGGGTAAGTGTAAAATGGCATTAAGCGATAACATACGTTTACTACGTGAACATTTTAATATTACTCAAAAAGAACTTGCTCTTATTGCAAAAGTGAGCGAAAGCGCCGTTTCTTTATGGGAGCTTGGCAAATCACAGCCGCGTATGGGTGCTATTCAAAAAATTGCAGACCATTTTGGCATAAAAAAAAGCAACATAATAGAAGACGGCGGCATGAAAGAGATATTGCATCAACCTTATAATTTGAATGATATTGAACACTTTAGTCATATTCCAGCAGAACAATTAACGCAATCACAGCAACAAGCATTACAAGCAGGGTACGATTTCGCAAATAATATTGGAGAACATTTATATTCTGCTGTTAATGACCGTCTAACAAAAGAACTAATCTCGGTAATATTTGAACTTACCGCCGACCAGAAAAAAGTTATTCTTGACTTGATAAAAACCATGTGTATAAACAAAGACGCGCAAGGGGGAAACAATGCAACAGACAAATAATAATGAATTTGGCAAAAAGCTAAAACAAATACGAGAATCATGTAATATGTCACAAGATGAATTTGCTAATTTTTTAGGAACGTCCAAACAGGTCATTAGTAGATATGAAACCTCCCAAAGAGTACCTAAAATAACTACGGTTTCTGAATACGCACAAAAACTTGATATTCCTTTAGAACAATTTATAGATAATAATGAAAGTGGCGCATGTCCGGCATTAGGGAAACAAATTATGAAATTTCGGAAAAAGAAAGGATTAACGCAAGAACAGTTAGGCGCTTTATTAAATAAAGCTGGCAGTACCGTTCGTTCATGGGAACTTGGTAACTCACAGCCTTCCCCACAAACACTTTGCTTGCTTTGTGATGTTTTAGAAACTACTCCTAATATCCTCCTTGAAAAAGGGGAACGTAATTGCTCGGATTTATCTGTACTTTTACTAGCGGAAATATTAGATTTTATAGATAAAGAATATCCCAGCATGACCGTCCAGCATAAAGCAGAACTATTTTTAGAGTACAACAAGCATAATCCTATTGAGCTATTATTATCTGCGCTCAATAATGAAATTTCAAATAACAAGAAAAGGTAAGGTAAAAAGTAATGCAACAAATACTAAACGCCGTAATATACGCCCGCTATTCTTCACACAACCAGACAGAGCAAAGCATAGAAGGACAACTGCGGGATTGCTACGCCTTTGCAGAACGTCAAGGGCTGCAAGT
>CATKAP010000324.1 GCA_949746255.1 uncultured bacterium | reverse complement strand
CTTTTGCGCGGCGGGGTAATTTTTTTATAAAATAATTTATGAATTAATTTTCGTTCATATGAACAACCAACTGATTAAACGGAATGTTGATTCCGTTTTCATCAAACATAACCTTAATTTGACGGTTTAAATTACGTGTAACGGAAAAAATATCGCCTTCGTAACATTGAACGGCAAATTGCAACGTTACTCCCGAAGCGCCCAAATTACTTACGCCCTCGTAAACAACGTCCTCCGCCGCCCCTTCTATTTTTACTAACGGAAGTTTTTCTCTAATAATATCTTCTACGCGCGCAAGGTCAGCACCGTATTCTATATCAACGGTAATTCTCGCCGTAGAAAGTTCTTCCGTTTGATTAAGTATACTTCTTAAATCGCTGTTATTAAAAATTTTAATATTACCGGCGGCTTTAAGTTTTGTGGTACGTATTCCCATGGCGATAACTTCCCCTCTGAAACCGTCAACCGTAATTATGTCGCCAACATTAAATTCGTTTTCAAAAACAATAAATAGTCCGGCAACAACGTCGGCAATTAAACTTTGCATTCCAAGACCTACTACGAGCGTTAAAACTCCGGCGCCCGTTATAAGCGCGGTTGTATCAACGCCCCAAACCGCAAGCAAAGCAATGACCAAAATAATAGTAACAATCCATTTAATTAAGTTGCAAACCAATCTGCCCACGGTTATACTGCGGCGCGTTTTTGTAAATGTACGTGAAATTATAGCAAGCAATAACGTAGTAATTAAGGCTACAATAGTTACTATTTGAAAGCATCTTATAATTTTAGGTATCATAGACATTACTGCGTTTAAAAATTCAGAACCGTAATCATACGTGGTGAATACATTGTTTTCACCGAAAATATGACCGTAAAACACATATGAACATACTGTCCCTACAGCAAGCAGACATAAAAGCGTTATTTTTAACGGGCCGATACCCTTAACCTTTTTTCTTACTTCCTCAGCCTGTTCTATAAACTCTTCTTTTAAATTTTTATTTGCCATTGTATTTTCTTTATTGCCTTATTTTTGACTTAACTTACATAACAATGTAAAATTACTTATTTTTTCTTACTTTTAAATTCACCGTTAAAATTTTATCTGCATTTTTCCGTCGTCGTAATCCGATTTATATTTCAATGCAAACACTTTTTGAACGCCAGCTATTCCCTTGATAGGTTTACCTTTTACCACGCGGTTTTCTATATTTATAGTTTCCGTATCCACTTCGAACACCGATTTATCAGCGCATAAAACGGCAAGTTTATATGGCACCGTTACATAATCGGCAAACAACATTTCACCTTTGCCTTTAATATCGGCAAGCATTACGCCTTTGCCGCCCCTGCCGTGGGGATCAAACAACGAAGAAATTACCCTTTTGAACGTATCCAGGGTTGTGGAAACTACAATTTCCCCCTCGCCGTTCTGCTGTGTTGCAAAAATAACTTCATCTCCGCCGTTAAGCGTTATGCCTCGCACACCTCCGGCAACTCTACCCTGAACGGGAATATCCTCCTTCTCCGCGCACAGACACATAGCCTTTTTCGTTACAAAAATTATTGTTGAAAGTTCGTCGTCGTCATAAAGTTCTACGTTAAACAGCTCGTCGCCGTCTTTTAGTTTTATCGCCGGAATCAGTTTTTTTGCGCCCTGATATTCGGAAAACGGCGTGCGTTTAACCGCGCCGAGTTTTGTATAAAACAGTAAATCGCCCTGCGGATTTACCTCAACCGCCATAAGTTTTACCGGATATTCTCCCTTTTGCGCCCCGTCTGCAAGAGATTCGAATTTTGCCCCCGCCGAACGGTATTCAACAGGTTCCGTATTGCTTAAATCAATTTTTATGCAATTTCCCAAATTGGTGAACGCCAAAACAGAATCTTTGGCGCCGCAATGTACTACCTGTTTATGAATTGCCGAAAGAGCTGTCGAAGGCGAAAGCTTCTTTTTAAGTTGCGCGTCGAAGTCTTCGCGTTCAAGAAATTTAATGGTATTTGCCGCGGTTAAGCATACGCTCCAACTTGTTACTTCGCGTTTTATATCCGCGCGGCGCACATTAATATTCTCCACCGCGCCTACAATTTTAGTTTTACGTTCGCTCTTATACTTTACCTTTATCTCCCGCATCTCGTCTTTGACAATCTTCCATTGCAAGTCTTTTTCCGCAAGGATTTTTTGCAAACGAGCGATAAGGATTTTTAGCTCAGCAAGCTCTTTTTCAAGTTTAACAATTTCAAGTTTGGCAAGACGGGCAAGCCTTAAATCCAAAATCGCCTGAGCTTGTTTTTCGGATAGAGCAAATCTTTCCATAAGCCTGTGTCTGGCGTCGGCAGTAGATTCCGAAGTTTTTATAATTTTAACCACTTCGTCAACGTTATGCACGCCTATAATAAGACCTTCCAATATATGACAGCGGGCTTCAGCTTCCTTTAACTCGAAACGGCAACGTCTGACAACTACCTGCCGTTGATAAGAAGTGTAATATTTAATAATTTCCAAAAGTCCGAGCTGACGGGGTTTACCGCCCGCAATCGCAACCATATTTATACCGAAAGTACACTCCATATCGGTATACTTAAGCAAAATCGGCAATACAGCGTCCACATCTGCGTCTTTTTTTAGCGAAATGACCGCGCGCATACCCTGTCTGTCTGATTCGTCGATAATTTCTGAAATACCCGCCAAAAGCTCTTTTTTATCTTCGCGCAAAAGCATTATTTTCCTTAAAAGCTCGGCTTTGTTTGTCTGATACGGAAGTTCAGTTATTACAATTAGTTTTTTACCGTTTTCCCCTTGTTCCACCGAATACTTTGCGCGTAAAGTTATTCTGCCTTTGCCTGTTTCATAAGCCTGTTTAAGCTCGTTGGCGATTATATAACCGCCCGTTGAAAAGTCCGGACCGGGAATTATTTTCATCATTTCCCCCAAAGATATGCGGGGATTATCGATATATGCGCAGCAGCCGTCTATCACTTCGCCAAGGTTATGCGTAGGAATATTTGTTGCCAGCCCCACGGCTATTCCGTTGGCTCCGTTTACCAAAAGATTTGGAAATCTGCCGGGAAGAATATCCGGTTCCAAAAGACTGTCGTCGAAGTTAAAGGAAAATGGTACCGTTTCCTTATCCAAATCCCGCAACAGCTCCATTGCGAGAGGTTCAAGCCTTGCTTCGGTATATCTCATAGCTGCGGCAGGGTCGCCGTCCACCGAACCGAAATTGCCGTGACCGTTTACAAGAGTCATACGCATATTGAAGGGTTGAGCCATTCTTACCATAGCGTCGTAAACAGAACTGTCGCCGTGCGGATGATATTTACCCATACAGTCGCCGACTATTCTCGCCGACTTTTTATGCGGTTTATCCGGGGTCAACCCCATTTCGTGCATTGTGTAAAGAATTCTGCGCTGAACGGGTTTTAGCCCGTCTTCGACTCTGGGTAATGCGCGGTCCAGAATTACGAACTCGGCATAAGGAAGCATAGAACCCGGCATTACTTCTTCTATGGGTTGTACGTATACGTTACCCTGCGGAATGGAGGTTTGAAAACCGCTGTTATTTTTACCCATCAGTCGTTCTCCTCCTTATTTTCAAGTTTTAAATTCACCCTTTCTATCAATCCGTCAACCTTGTTGAAATTGGCGTTTTTGTTCAAAAATTCCTTTCTTCCGTCTACTTTATCCCCCATCAACATTTCTATAACGGAAGATGCTTCAGAAGCGTCCTCTATCGTCACCTGTATTAAATTTCTCGTCGCGGGATTCATTGTGGTTTCCCATAACTGTTCGGCGGACATTTCGCCCAGTCCTTTATAGCGCTGTATCGAATATCCTTTACCAACTTTTTTTATTTTTTCATCAAGCTCCTTATCATCGTATGCATACTCTATTATATCTTTTTTATATACTTTATAAAGCGGAGGCATACCGATATATACATAACCCGAATTAACAAGTTCACGCATGTATTTAAAGAAAAAAGTGAGAAGTATACAACGGATATGCATGCCGTCCTGGTCTGCATCGGAAAGAATTATTACTTTTTTATATTTAGTTTTTTCCACGTCGAACGAACGGTTGAAACCAGCGCCTATCGCCGAAATTATCGTCTTTATTTCTTCGTTTTGAAGCGCCTGCAAAGCGCTCTTTTTCTGTACATTGAGCGGTTTGCCGCGAAGCGGTAAAATAGATTGGTACTGTCTTACACGAGCCTGCTTCGCAGTGCCGCCCGCCGAATCTCCTTCAACTATAAAAAGTTCGTTCATTTCGGGATTTTTCCCCGAGCATGCCGCAAGCTTTCCCACAAGATTCAAGCCGTCGTTTTCCGAAGCGGCTTTAGCAACGTCGCGTTCGGCGCGGTGCTTAATTCTGTCGTCGGCGGCGAATTTGGCTTTTTGCGCAATCTTATCGAAAACGGCTTTCGCACCCCTTTCAGCCTGTAATTTTGTCAACCCCTCGATTACAGCCTGTTCAACGGGAGCTTTAACTTCGGGGTTGCCAAGTTTGGTCTTCGTTTGCCCCTCAAACTGCACATTGGCCATTTTAACCGTTAAAACAGCGGTCAAGCCTTCCTTTATATCATCCGCGATAAACGCTGAATCCTTAGCCTTTAAAACGCCGTTGTTACGGGCATAATCGTTTATAACCTTTAAAAGTCCGTTATGGAAGCCCGTTTCATGATATCCACCTTCTATAGTGGAAATATTGTTGACAAAAGAATAAAGATTTTCCGTATCGTTTTTAGTGTGGCAGAGGGCGTATTCTATCTTTATTTTACCCGCAGGAGCGCCCTTTATTTGAATATCCTTTATTATCCCGAAATATATCGGTTCGGCATACAGCGCAGTTTCGTCACCGTTTAAATACTTTACGAAATCAGTAAGTCCGCCGTCGTAGCAATAGCTAACCGGTTCTTTGGAAGGCAATTTTACTTTTACAGAAGTAGGATTGCCCTCCTCGTCGGCTTCGCCCTCTTCGTATGCGTACGTTTCGCGCTCGTCGATAAAATTAATTTTGACGCCTTTGTTTAAAAATGCAAGTTCTTTTAAACGTTTCGAAATAGTATCGTAGTTCCACTCTACGGTTTCGAACACGGTTTTATCGGGCATAAAACGCACGAAAGTACCTTTTTCCTTTGTCTTTTCTCCCGTGTCGCGCAACGGTTCTACAGGTTTTCCGCAATGCCACTTCTTTTTAGCTTTGTCATAATTGCTTTGAAAACCCATTTTATATACGCTTCCTCGGTATACTTCGACATTAAGCCATTCCGAAAGAGCGTTCGTAACCGACGCGCCTACACCGTGGAGTCCGCCGGAAAAGGCGTAATTTTCATTGTCGAATTTGCCGCCCGCATGAAGTTTGGTGAATATAATTTCAACGCCGCTCATCTTTACTTTGGAATTGACGTCAGTAGGCATGCCTCGCCCGTTATCGCGCACGGAAGCAGAACCGTCCTTCCAAAGCTTTACCGTTATTTCGTCGGCGTAACCATTTGCAGCCTCGTCCACGGCATTATCCACTATCTCCCACAAAATGTGGTGTAAACCCTTAACGCCGGTAGACCCAATATACATACCGGGACGCACACGCACCGCTTCAAGCCCTTCTAAAATTTTTAAATCGTCAGCGTTATAACTTTTTTTCGCCATATTTTCCTCGTCGTTCCCGCGCTCATCCGCGTGAGCATATTTTGTT
>CATKAP010000323.1 GCA_949746255.1 uncultured bacterium | reverse complement strand
TGTTACTAATAATATACCAATCATTGTATATGAAAGTGAAGATATAAAACAGTATGGAGAAGATTTAAAATACTGGTGTAATGCTTGTGGAGATTTACATCATCATGGAGAATATGACATTGAAGAAAAAGATTTGCCAAAAGAATTGTTGAGAGCATATTCTGTTCTATGGACAGAAGGAAATGGTTCTCTTTGCTACTTAGTTGAGTATAAAGGAGAATATAAAATTGCTTTAATCAACGAATTTGATAAAGATTATGCAAAAGACACCTGCTCTACAATGGCAAAGTTATTTGACCATATGAAATCTAAAGCAGTTGATTTTTCTGAAATGGAAGAATTTAAAACAGCGCAAATTGTTATTACAGAAGAGGCAGGATTCTTAGAATGCCATGAATTTGTTGTATTGCTGCCATGTGATACGTCGAAGGATTTGTTTGATAAGATTGCAGCTATTCTGTACGAAAATATGTATAAGTGAATAGTAGAACTTAAAATAGGAATTAATCCCACATAGATTAATGAACAGGAGGAATAAAATTGGATAAAACAATGTATGTATCTCAATTACCAGATGAAATACAGAATACTATTAGAACACGGCTTAAAGATGAAAGATTATCTGAAGAAGAAATTCAAATCTTGATGAAAGGCCCTATATTAGATTTGGATATAGTTTGTATATGGAATACTATAGAAGACTATATTTTAGATTCAATATATGGTGGTGTGCCAGAAGAAGATACCCAAATGATTTTAGACGGAGAAATTGAACGTAAAGAGGCGTTTATTAATAATGATGGGTCTATTTTGGAAATTTTATGACAACAGATGGTGTAATTTATCTGAACAATTAATGAGAATACAGTTTTGAGTGGAGGAAATGGAAATGAATAATATAATTGGATATGGTATTTTTGATTTTGAAGGAACGGGAATGTTAGAAATTGAAAAAATTGATAGTGATAATAAATTTAGGAGTGATAAAGAAGCTGTGAGACAGGCAATAAAAGATGGAATTAAGATTATTCCTATAGAGGATTTGTCAGAAAATTTTGATAGAAGATATCTTGGGTGGATCGATACTCCAGAAAACAGAAAGTGCATTGAAGAGTATTGTAGGAGGATAAAATAAAGAGTAAGGTTATCGATATCAAACATCAGAAAATGATAACAGCGCACAATTGATTGTGCCAGATGGAGATATTTACTATGAATGGTATATAGAAGAGACAACTATCAAATAAAGACTGAAAATCAGGATTTCAAGGTTTTAGAAAGAAGGGTGTATTATGCAAGAAATGACAAAAGAATATGTTTTACGAACCATACAAGAAGAAAATTTGTGGAAAGAAGGAGAAGTAGATACATTTTCTTTTATGATGTCTCAGATGTGGGAATTTACATTACGAAAAGAAGAAAAAATGTATGAACCTTTCAAATATTCGTTGTATGGGAAAAAGATAGGAACATATGAAACATGGAGTAGAAGATATACAAGTATGGAAGCAGCATTTCTTCATGTAGTGAACCATCTCAACGAAAATGTGAACATTAAAGATAAATATAGAAGTATTGAAGAATGGTTATTAGAAAGTAAATAAATAGAATCGGAATTTTATAGGAGAAAGAGAGGTTAAGATATGACTTTATATAATTATTTGGAACTTATGCCAAAAGGTGAAGAGTTGACAGTGTGGGATAAAGATTATGATATGGAAACATATTTCTATGGTGGAAAACCTGATGATAAATGGGATAAGGCAATGTCCGATTTATCTAAGCTTTTGACCGTGGAAGAAATTAGAAGCAATGGCGTTACTGTTAATTTGTCCAAAATAATTGAAAATAAGATAAATGAGTTGAACAAAGCTGATTTGTTTATCAGATGTGATATTGATTCAATTATGGACGATATAGACAATATTCTTGCCGGGAATGTAAGTGAGAATTGGTTAGAACAATTTGTAGTAGTATTAAAATAGACAATGAGTGTGAGGAATCCAAAAATCTTGGTTTAGAAATAGAGTATGGAAATTCCTGCAATAACTGGGAAGAAATATTTTATTATTAAGTATAAGGAGGTATATAAAATATGGATAGAAGATTCGACCAATTGAAGAAGGCATTATTTGACTGGGGAACAGACTATATCGAAGAATTTATTGGCTATGGAATGACATGCGGAAAAGAAAAAGACGAAATAGAAGAATTGATGAATGAAGCATATGACCAGATGCCAGATGATATTTTAGAAGAATTTTATAAAAAATTTTGTATTGAATAAACAAAAGTTTTTTACTACCAGATTTTTTGTTTGTAAACAAAAAGCAGTTATTGTCCCCCTGCATAGCAGGGGGACATAAATAAAAACGATTTAATTAAATAGATTGAATAAAAAAATTTTAAGGAGATAATGAAAATGAATGAAGAAATTTTAGATAAAGCATATAAGGAAATTGAAAATTTTGAG
>CATKAP010000322.1 GCA_949746255.1 uncultured bacterium | reverse complement strand
CTGGGTATAGGAACCGTCATAATTCTGGTAACGTCGAACTCCCCAGCGCATACCCTTCACTCCATGATGAGCAAGGTAATTCTGCGATGATGGTTTGTTGTGAATATCCATCGGATAGACCCTCCTTATTGAAAAATAAAAGAGAGAAGTGATATTTATTGCTGCCACACAACTCCGTATTCCGTAACCACGGGGAATATTTTTAGAGCACATCTCTTCTCTCCATAAAAGAGTCTGTTTTTTCGGCGAAAAGAAAAGAGACGCTGATTAAGGCGTCTCTTTTCCAAAAATATAATTTTGTTAAGGAGCTTTAGATTTGGTTCCTTTCTTATTATAGTGTAATATTTTTTCAGGTAAACCCTTAACTTGGATAGCAGCATCTGCGATAGTCCTTTGTGCCTGCGCTTTCTGATGTTCACGTTTCTCATTTTTTATGCGGTTTGCCTCTGCTTTCTGTCTCTCCAATTCCTCAAACAGCCGCTTACTTTCGTCAATCACTTCCTGAGTAACATACCTAATTATTACGGGATATCCAGCAGCAACCTTCTGTTTTGGCTTTGGATCTGAATCAACCACCTCGGAGTCAACGCAGTTTCTATATTTTGGATCGGCTTCTCCAATACTCAGTTCACTTGGCATAACTGTCAGGCCTACCTTGGTCAATCTTGTAATAGCCTGATCCAGTTTCAACGGAAAACCGAGGCCATATAATTGTGGAACACCAACTTTACTCGGAATATCTGGAAGCTTATCTATCAATTCTTCAACAGCTGTAATTATGGCTGGGGCTATTGTTAAGGCAGACAACACAGTAGGAGCGATAGATTTTTTATTGTTTCCACCATTCGTTTTCTTAGAGCTCATTATCATCTACTCCAATCACGCTGTCTTCAAATAAATAACTCCATCAACGGTCATATAATAATCAGCCTTTTGAGTTGCTGCATTTAGACCAGCCCGCAACGATTTTCTCATGTCAGATTCTTCACCTCGACCAAGCGATTCAACAAGCCCATCGATGCGATCTAAAATATCAGCCTTCGCTATTTTCTTAAACGGCATTTCCTTAGCATTGTCAACAAGGGTACGAAGGGACGAAAAACTACCCAACATCCGTTTTTCACATTTATCGATGTAAACCGAAATGTCCCTTTCTACATATTCAAGATAACCTCGGTCATAATTCTGGGCGTAGTAAACTTCCAGTAAACTACTTACGCCATAAAGTTGCATGGCGACCTCAAGACTTTCTTTCAGCTGGAATTCTTTTTCTACAAGGCTCGAAATATCTTTTCCCTCTTTTCCTTTAACGGTGGACTCCAAATCGGCTATGTAAAATTCAATGTCTTTGATCGCAACCTTACGAGCACTCTGCAAACTTGCGATTGTTGCAGCCCGCTGCGCATCAGACCTCATAATGAAAATATAATTTTCATAGGCATATCTGACAAAGTTGATCTCGGCCATCAACTCTGCCTTCTTATCTCCATAAAGAAATTCAAGGATCTTATCGATGGTCATCCGCATCACTTTCAATTCGTCATTGATCTTCTTGAGAAAGTATTGGCTGGATGCGATTGACATGGCGGTAAAGCATCCCATGGCCAAAACTTGGACATGGTCCACCGGGTTTAGCGCAGCCGATGCGGCGATTTTTCCATCTTCACCAATAATTGAGGTGGTAAATCCTTCACGCTGTTTTAATTCCATCAGTTTCCCAGATATTCCTTCTGGGAACGTAACGGTGTATAGTTGTGACATTTTATTAGTAACTGCTACAGACGGCAGTTGCTGCAAAAGAGCCCCGACCTGAATCTTCTGTGTGGAATTAAGTTCCAACTTGGTGAAACCATTTGCAGGGGAAACATCCATCGCTACATCGCATGGAACAATCCCCCAGTTCTGCTCAGCCATATTCAGCCCTCCTCACCTCAGATCAATAAAAAAAGGTGCGCCTCAATGGAGAGACGCACCTGCAAAAGTGTTCTCCCCATTGTTGCGACACAATCTCATTGCCCAATTATGTAGGGTACGAGTAAAGAGAGATAACACTATTTGCCGTGTTATCCCCTACTTAATCGGGCGATTATCTGATTGTGTCGCAAGGACAGTATACCACACCTTCTAAAGAAAGAAAAGAGGCAATATCATCACGCAGGCAAAGATTTTACTGAAGAATCGCCTTTTACCCACTTGCCCACTTTTTCCGGCCACTTATATATATTTCTTACTTTTTTCTTTCGTGCTTAAGTGTAAAGTAAAAGTGGGCTTTTGGCCAAAACTCTCGTTCTGATACTCAAAAACCGCTAACTACTGCTAACTACGTCTAAGTACATGGACACTTTTGCTTTGAAAAGTGGGCAAAAACCCGCTTTTTTCGGGCAAAATGACCGTATCAGTCCTCCCCCAACCGCTCAAAGCCACCCATTCTGAAAATAAAAGTGGGCAAACGGGCAGAATTCTATCTTAGGTTAGATAGATTTTCTATTCTAAGTTAGACTCAGTCGGCTTCACGCTGAAGCACTGCACTGATCGAGCTCATTCACTGTTTTCTCCCCCTTCCACACATAGCCGGTATCTTCATAGAGCCGCTTGGGAGAAATATAATAGTTGATACGTCCGTACTTCGAGTCCATCTCTTCAATAGTGGTTACAAGCTTACCGTCTCGGGTAGCTCGTCCAATAGGTAACCATCCTACCACAATACCGGCCCTAATCCAAGATGCATCTCTTCCGTACACTTTAGCAGCTACAGATACTGGAACTGAACCGATTGAGAATTGCTCATCCAAATTTATTTACCTCCTCTCTATGACAATTCAATAAAAATGACCTGCCACTATTTTTGGTAGTAACAGGTCGTATATGATGCTTGTGGGGAAGGACGTTAAGGGCTCTGATATAAACCATCACCTCAATCCATTGATTTCCAAGAATTTTT
>CATKAP010000321.1 GCA_949746255.1 uncultured bacterium | reverse complement strand
TTTTAATAATGCGCGGGGCTCTGCCCCGAGACCCCGATTTATAGAAACAGTTCGGCGCGCCTGCGTTGGCAGCTGCGCCCCTTGCCCACGCGGGCGCGCCTATCTCTTTCACTTTATTTTTTGCTAATAAAGAAGTATTGCCCCTTGTCGGAGTTTAGCTCATTGCCTTACGTTGGCGGTTTTCTGCAACTTCTCGGCGGACGTGGTCTACGTGTTCCTGGCTGTGCCTGCGTTAGCTTTTGCACGTCGTCCAACATTATTTGCCCGGGCAATTGTCCGGCACCTTGCGGCGGCTCCTGTACGTCCGAAGCGGGGGGCTTTGGTTCGTTCAGAACCTCGTTAACGTCGGCATTGTCAGCCGTTTCAATAACCTTTTTAAGCTTATCCCGCATAGCACGTTTAAGCTTACGCTTAGACGGTTTTTCTTCGTCGTCCTCGGGTTGCAATTGCTTGCGGTCGTTATCGATTTCTTTTTCGGCGGCTGTATGTGCTAAGTCTGCATCGAGTTCGGCGCGCTCTTCGATTATGTCTTGCGCGCGGTTCGTAAGCGGTTGGAAGATTAACCGCCACCACCAACCGCGCCGCCAGGGTTTAATCTCTTGCCTGCGGGCTTTGATTTGTGCAAATTTTATTTCATAATCGACTTCGCGTTCAAGCGTTTTTACTTCTATTGCCGCGTTATACGCGCTCAATAATACTTGCTGAAAGGCTTTTATTATATCGAGGTCTTTAACATTGCTTAACCGCCGCTTTACGTTTTCCATTTCCGATAAAAACTCGTCGTCGATTTTCTTTATATCGTCAAGCGGCAAATAACGTTCGCTGTGCTTATTACGTTTTTTAATTCGCATAATTGTTGCCCTCCTCGGGAAAAAATTCGCTTAGACAAGATTTACTATCAAAATAATCTAAAATATCGCCGCTATCGTTGTAAACGGTTTCGCGATAGTTAATTGAATCGCCTTTATCTGATTTGGATAATTCAACGTATTCGTCAACGTCGGCGCGGCTATCGAACTCGCGGCAATGCCATTTCAAGGCACAAATTATATCAAACGGCGCAACGATTTTAGCAAGCTTGTAAATTTGGATAAAGTGGCGGCATAAGTCGCGTATGTCTTTATTTATCAGAATAGGACGTTGTGAAGCTATCCAGATTTCAAAATCTGCGTGTCGGTGCTTTTCAAAAAATGCGCTTACGGCGCGCGCTAAATCGTTTTTGGAGTTAAACTCGTTTTGCGCTTCGTCAATGATTATTACCGCGCCCGGAAACAGCTTTTTATATTTTTTGCCTATACCGATTTGAAAGCCTTTTATTTCGTATGGCTCGTATACGCTCCCGTCGGGGTTTGGTATCTGAACTTTGAAATTACAGTATATCGGTACTCTGTCGGGGTATTTAAGCTTTGTTTTACGCTTTTTGTTTTCTTCGTCGATTATGCGGCAAGAATTTTCCAAAATCTCTTGCCCGCGCTCGAAGTACAGCTTTGCAAGCTGTAACATTAAAAATGCGGTCTTGCCTGCTCCAACGTCGCCGAATACATTATGTAAACTCATTTCTTTTTAAATTCTTTGTAAATCTTTACACCAATAAATAGCACCGTTAATACGCCCGTGATAACGCTAAACCAGGTTAGCGGCGTAAGCAATACCGCAAACACCGGCACGGCGTAAATGTAGAACTCAAAAACTACCCGGGAGATTATAAAAATGACGAATAATATTGAAAACGTTACGATTAACTTTTTCATTTCTTTTTCCCCTTGCGTTTGCGCGGCTTGTGGTTGTTGCGGCGGCGGGTTCGAGTATGCCCAGCCGCTCTTTTGCGGCGCGGCTTTAAGGCGATTAACCTTATGAGCTCAAAAGCCCCCCAAACACCGAAAAACCCCGCCGCGACATAAAACGCTATACCCCACCCGTAAAACGACGGACTAAACGTTATTAAAACGGTTTGCGACATTACGCCCAGGAAAACGCAGTCACCGCAACCCAATATCGCCAATATAACAAAAATCATTTCTTTTTTCCTTGAAACTTTCGTATTTTTCTTTGGCTTGAACTTGTAGACGCGTCGGCAGGCGGCTGAGCGCGTTTTCCTTTTCTCGCTTCTCGCTTTTGCTGTTTTGCCCTGCGTTTGCGGTTTTTCTTGCGCGATTTCGCGGACGTTGCGGCGGTTGCCCGCTTACGTTCCCGACGTTCTCGCCCGCGCTTGACAAACGCGGCAATGCCGCGGAACGGCGCGGAAATGATAAGCCATAGCACTTTGAATACTGTAAGTATAATTTTGCCTATAACCTTAAACACGCCGCGCAAAACGGGGAATCCGAAATAAAGCAATACAACCAACAGGACAACGGCGGCAACAATAATCAGCGCAATCGCCCACCACGGCAACCCGCCGCCGGGATAAGGGTCTATCGGGTGTTCCTGGTCGGCAATGATGTCTATCGGTGACATTATGCAGGGGATAACGGTCAATACGTTATCTTTTGTGAACGTTACATCGATAATATCAAAATCAAGTTGCGCCCAGGACTGCGCAAAATATGCG
>CATKAP010000320.1 GCA_949746255.1 uncultured bacterium | reverse complement strand
GTTACGCTTTTGACAATGACCATAGTATTTATTATTTTTATGGCTCTTGCCGGTAGACTTTAATTAAAAAACCACTTGTTTCATAGTGGTTTTTTTAATTATTTTCATTATTTATTTTTAACGGTTACTTAAAGAGTATAAACTAAATATATTATAATTCAATTGATTTTATTTAAGTATTATAGTATAATTGATTTGTGAATTTATAAGCAAAATTCTAAGGTAAATTAATATATGAATATTAAATTTTCGCCTCCCGATATCGGCGACGCCGAAATAGAAGAAGTTGTCGACGCTTTAAAATCGGGTTGGATAACAACGGGTCCAAAGGTAAAAGAATTAGAAAAAAGAGTTGCTGAATTTGTCGGCGCTAACAGGTGCGTATGTCTTAATTCACAAACGGCTTGTGCGGAAATGGCGCTCCGTTTGCTTGGCGTAGGAGAAGGCGACGAGGTTATAACTTCCGCGTATACGTATACCGCGACGGCTTCAGTTATTTGTCACGTAGGAGCAAAGGTAGTTTTAATTGATACTATGCCGGACAGTCTCCAAATGGACTATAATCAGTTGGAAAAGGCAATAACCGATAAAACGAAGGTAATTATACCTGTTGATTTAGCGGGAATTCCTTGCGACTATGAAAAAATTTATGAAATCGTAGAAAAAAAGAAAGAACTTTTCAGACCTTCGAGCGAGATACAAAAAGTTTTTAACAGAATTATTGTTTTGGCGGATACAGCCCACGCTTTCGGTGCGACGTATTTCAATAAACCTGTAGGCAGTGTTGCGGATTTTTCTGCATTTTCATTTCATGCCGTCAAAAATTTTACTACCGCCGAGGGCGGCGCGCTTACTTGGCGAGATATAAAAGGTATCGATAACGAGCAAATTTATCATAAATTACAATTATTATCTTTACACGGTCAGTCAAAAGACGCGCTTGCAAAAACTCAGCTTGGAGCATGGGAATACGATATTTTAGGTACGTGGTTTAAATGCAACATGACGGATGTTGCCGCGGCGATGGGGCTTTCGCAGTTAAAACGTTATCCTGCAATGTTGAACCGACGGAAAGAGATTATAGAAAGATATGATTCCGCGTTTAAACGGTTGGGAATCAAAGTTTTAGAGCATTATTCCGCCGATTATTCGTCGTCCGGTCATTTGTATATAACGCGCATTCCCGATATAACAATCGAACGGCGCAATGAAATTATAACTGAAATGGCTCGGCGCGGTATAGCCTGCAACGTACATTATAAACCTTTACCTATGCATACAGCGTATAAACAGATAGGTTTCGATATAAAAGATTATCCAAATTCATATGCGTTTTTTGCGAACGAAATTACTTTACCGCTTCATACGTGTTTGACCGACGAAGAAGTGGAATATGTGATTAAGAATTATTCGGAAATAGTGAGAGAATATCTGTAATGCTTGTAAAGAAATGGAGTAAACTTCCGCCGGAGTTGCAATCAGACGCGGTTCGGCCGTATTACGATATATTGCGCAAAAAAAATTTCGGCTTGTTTTTTAAACGTTGCTTTGATTTTACCGTTTCAACCGTTATGTTGCTTATTCTGTTGCCGGTATTTATTATATTGGCGATCGCCATTAAAATAGATTCGCGCGGTCCTGTATTTTTCAGACAGGAACGAGTGACGCAATACGGTAAAAGGTTTAAAATTTTCAAGTTTAGGACCATGGTGGTAAACGCCGACAAAATCGGTTCGCAAGTTACAACAAGTAACGATAGCAGAATAACAAAAGTCGGCAAATTTATCCGAAAATGCCGTCTTGACGAGGTTAGCCAGCTTATAGATGTTTGGCGCGGCGCAATGTCGTTTGTCGGTACGCGTCCCGAAGTTCCAAAGTATGTAGAAAGATATACGGACGAAATGAAGGCTACGCTTTTGCTGCCCGCGGGAGTAACAAGCGAAGCAAGCATTTTGTTTAAGGACGAGGACGAACTGTTGAAGGATGCTGAAAATGCAGACGATATTTATGTAAACGTAGTGTTGCCTAAAAAAATGGAATATAATTTACACTCGCTTAAAAAGCAGGGTTTTTGGCGCGATATCGGTACAATGTTTAAAACAGTTTTTGCAGTTTTGAAGAGGTAGAGTATGCAATTCAGCGTATTGATGTCAGTATATAAAAATACTAAGCCGGATGAGTTAAGGGATTGTATTGACAGCTTATTAAATCAAACAGTTAAAGCGGACGAGTATATTATCGTAAAGGACGGTCCTTTATCCGATGATTTAAATGTATTTTTAACGCAGTTGCAATTGACGTATGACAATTTTGTATTTGTTAATTTAGAGCAAAATGTCGGTTTGGGAAACGCGCTGAGAGAGGGAATGGAACGATGTGCTTATGAAGTTGTTGCCCGTATGGATACGGACGATATTTGTGTAAAGGACAGATTTGAAAAACAAATTAAGTTTTTTGAAGAAGATGAGCAATTATCCGTTTTAGGCTCAAATGTTGCAGAATTTACAGAAAGCATTGATAATGTTATAGCTTATAGAGAAGTGCCCGGTTCACATAAAGAAATTTGTGAATTTTTAAAAAAACGAGATCCTTTTAACCATATGACTGTTATGTTTCGCAAATCACATGTCATGGCGGCGGGAGGATATTTGCCGTGGCATTACAATGAAGATAGTTATTTGTGGGCGCGAATGTTTTTGAACGGAGCAAAATTTGCAAATATTAATGAGAATCTGGTATTTGCCAGAGTCGGTAAAGAGATGTATGCGCGTCGTGGGGGATATAAATATTTTAAAAGTGAAAAAGGAATTTTGAAATTTAAGAAAAAAAATCGAATCATAGGGTTTGGCACTTATTTATTTCAAGTGGTTGCACGTTTTATAATCGAATGCGTATTGACTAATAAATTACGCGGTTGGTTATATAAAAAATATCTTCGTAAAACTCCTCTAAAAAAAGTTAATTAATAATATTAAATTAGGTTATAAATGATAGAAAAATCAACAGAAGAACTATCTTTGAAAGAATTACAAAAGATAGAGTTTAATATATTGCGTCAAGTTCGCGATGTTTGTAATTCTCAAGGTATACGTTATTTTTTGGACGGCGGAACTTTACTCGGCGCTATACGTCATAAAGGTTTTATTCCGTGGGATGACGATATAGATATTTGTATGCCGCGCCGAGATTATGAAAAATTTTTAGAATATTGCACAAATAACGAATTGCCGTTCGGTGTTGTTAGTCACAATACCGATAAACAATTTAACGAGCTTTACGCAAAAGCTTACGATAAGCAAACAATATGCGAAGAAATGTTTGTAAATCGTAAAAATGCACAATATGGCGTTTATATAGATATTTTTCCTATCGACGGTTTGGGAAATTCTGAAAAAGAAGCAAAAAAGCTACTGCATAAATCATTGTTTAAAAGAAGTTTATTGACGGCGGCAAATTGGAAAAAATATTTTAAAAGCAAAACGCGGAAATGGTATGTCGAGCCTGTTCGTTGGATTTTTTATATATTTAGTAGATGCGTTAATACAAATAAATTGATTAAAAATATTGAAAGAATATATAAAAAATTTAGCTTTGAAGATTGTGAAAAAGTCGGTGTTTATTGCGGATGTTATGGCGATAAAGAAATAATGGACAGCTCGATTTTCGAAAACTTTATAGATGTTGAATTTGAAAAAGAACTATTTACGGTAATGGAAGATTATGATAAGTTTCTGATTAATTTATATGGCGATTACATGCAACTGCCCCCGCCCGATAAGAGGATTACGCATCATACTTTCAAAGCTTATAAAAAAATCTAGTATAATAAGAGATATTAAATTATGAAAAAAATACAGTTTGACGTTTTGTGTCTTGTCGCAGAGTACGGCTATATCGATGTTGACGTGTTTAGTAGCGAATTGTTTAAATCGGTTAATCAAATTAATTTATCTGTTAAATGGTTGACGGTAGAAGGTTATCTTGAAAATAATAAAATAACCGATAAAGGAAGATTGGCGCTAGACGGAAAAAAAGTTGATAACGCTATTATTCTTGCCGCAGGACTCTCATCAAGATTCGTTCCTTTGAATTTTGAGATGCCCAAGGGGTTATTACAAGTAAAAGGCGAATCGCTTATTGAAAGACAAATTAAACAACTTTTGGAAAAAGGTATAAAAGAAATAGTTGTTGTCGTTGGATATATGAAAGAAAAATTCGAATATCTAAAAGACAAATACGGGATTAAATTAGTAATTGCAGATGATTACGAAAAAAGGAATAATCATGCAAGTATTTATGCTGCCCGTAAATATTTAAAAAATTCTATTATTACTTCTTCCGATTTATATTTCACACAAAATATTTTTCAGAAGTATGCGTATGATTCGTACTATTGTTCAATATATACTCCGGGCAAAACTGCAGAACGCGGCATTGAAACGGATGAAGACGATAGGATTATCGAGACTTTTTACGGCGATAAATGTTATGACATATGGGTAACGCTTGGCTATGCTTATTTCTCTGAAAAGTTTTCAGACAATATAATTAAACTTATTGAAAAATATTATTTGACAGATGAAGCTTCTGGAATGTTTTGGGCCGATATACAAGATAAACATTTAAATCAATTATATATGTATGCAAAACGTTGCGCAGACGACATAATATTTGAGTTTGATTCTTTAGAAGAATTACGTAATTTTGACGAAAAATATGTAAATAGTTCCGGCTCTTATATTATGAAAAAGATTTGTAAGTTGCTTGGGGTTGAAGAAAGCGATATCGTTGGCTTAGAGTCGTTAAAGAATATTAAAAAAAGCTTGTTTAAATTCCGTTGCCGCGGCGACGTGTATATTTGTGACGTTAAACCCGACGATGAAGAAAGGATTCATTATATGGGTAGAAGTTATTATCAGTGCAGAGATTTCCGCGATGCGCCGGTAAAACTTTATAAAATGGATAAATCAGTAAAAATACGTGGGCAATACGTAGTTGATACTTCGAACGAATTAAATAAGGCATATTCATTAGCAAAAGATTTTAAAGATTATCATGACAGGGCGTTGCCGCTTTGTGCAGCCGAAAATGTTATATCGCCGTTCGCAAATTTGCCGTTGAGTTTTGGTTTTCAGGAGCGGTATATAATGAATAATACTTATTCATTCAATATGGATGATAATTTTATCGGTTGCGAAAAATTATTTCCGTTTTATCAAATGTTATCGGAAACGTGTTCCAGAATTTTCGGTGCTAAATATACCGACGCAAGACCATTTACCGGTATGCATTGTATAGATATGATTGTTAAAACAGTGTGCAAAGTCGGAGATAAAATGATGATTTTGGATAAAGAACACGGCGGACATGCTTCCGTTAAACCTGTTGTCGAAAGATTGGGAATTCAGGTCTTTTCCGCACCGTTTAACCTTGATACAAACGATTTAGACTATGATTTAGCTAATAAAATGATCAAAGAAGAAGGGATTAAGTATATTTTACTTGCGCCTTCAGATATTATTAAACCGTTAGATGTGGAAAAAATTGATACGAACAATTGTGTTTTGATGTGGGATTGTTCACAATTAATGGGTATGATTGCCGCGGGTATGTGCAAAAATCCTTTAAAAACAATGCGTAATGTTATTATGTTTGGCGGCACGCATAAAACCTTTCCGGGGCCGGCGTCAGGTCTTATTCTAACCAACGAGAAATATTTGCACGATGCAATGGAAACCGAAATCAATCCAAAATTTTTAAGACATTCACAGATGCATCAGAAAATCAGTTTGCTGTTTGCGTTAATTGAGTTTGAAAAATACGGCGTCGATTATATGAGCCATATGGTGCATTGTTCTAATTATTTGGGTAAAAAATTGAAAGAGTTCGGTTTTGATATCGCTGATATTAACGGGTGTATTTCGGCTACTCATCAAATATTTATCAGATGCAGTAAAGAAGTTATGGACATTATTTATGACAATGCCTATAAATGCGAGGTAACTCTAAATAAAAAACATAAAAGCTTATTTAACGGTTACGGTATAAGATTGGGTACGCAAGAAATAGCAAGGTATGATTGGAACGACGAGGCGTTGGATACCGTTGCAACGATTGTTAAATCTTTAGCCGATAAAAATTGCGATGTAGAATCAGTAAAATCTAAAATTAAAAAATTACCGCCTAAAGTAATAAAATACGCTTTTACCGGAAAGGATTTGACCAGATTTGAAGATTTAATGAATGCGAGAGGGTAGACTGTAATCAAAAAGTAAATGATATTAGTGTATATTGAGAAAAGAACTAAAAATCTATTGATTTATATAGACTGAAAAGTATAAACGCTTAATATAGGGAACATTAATTTTAACGGGTTAGTATTTGTAATGTTAGTTGTATATTTTATATTCTTTTTAACGGCTTTTATAAATTTTCTTTTTGGCGCCGTTAAATTTAAAAGTAAAATATTGTATGGTTTTTCGATACTTATAATATTTGTTTTAATGACTTTTAATTTTGAAGGTCCTGATGTTGTAGTGTATCGTTTAGCTTATGATATAGTAGGTAATACAACGGGCGACCCTTATAAAACTACTTATATGGAATGGGGATATACTTCTCTGATGATTTTAAGCAATAAAATAGGTTTCGATTTCTTTGCTTTCAGAATTATTTTGTCGTTTGCTTGTTTATTGTTGTTTAACTCTTCTATAAGATATTATAAAGTTAACGGTAACTTAATAATCGGGTTGTATATGATGTATCTGTTCTTTTTTGATACGATACAACTAAGAAATTGTATTTCGCAATTTATTATTTTATTTTCAACTAGATTTCTATTAAATAAATCATGGGGAGCAACATTAAAATATTTATTGTGCGTAGTTGTTGCCGCAAGTTTTCACACGATTTCATGGGTGTATTTAAGTTTTTTAATCGTTAAAGTTTCCCGCAAAGAGTTGTTTTTTAAAAATTTATTTTTATTTTCTGTGGTTTTGTTTTTACTTTGTATTGCTACAAAACCGGTATTTCAGCAGGTTGTAAAAAATATATCAATATTTATCGGGCACGGCTCGTCTTATTTTCAGGGAAACGTAGAATATGGATATTGGATTGTTTTCGCAATACATCTTATAGGTATCGTTCCGTTATATTTATTTAAAAAGTATGTTAAAAATATAGCCGTAAGGGATAATATTAATTTTATAATGAATATTAATATTATTTTGTGCTTATTTTTACCGTTAGCGCTTTTAAATAATAATTTTAACAGAATATTAAGAAATAATATGATTTTAACGCAAATAGCTTTAGCTTTAATGTATGTTAATTCTAAAAAGAGTTCGCGTTCCGGTCAGGTTGCGTTTGTTTCTTTATTATTATTTACTGCCGGTTGGGGAATTAGCGATATTAAGAGGTATGACATATCTAAAATAGTAATTCCGATAATGGAGAAAAATCTATTTTTTAATTTAAATAGTTCGGCAAATTACAAATTATATATTTTGGTTATTGTAATGTGTTTATTGTTGATGTCGATTATTTATTTTCTTTGTTCTAAAAATTGTTATAACAAGTGTAAACGGTATAGCGGTATTAAAGACTTGAGGCAGGATAAATGCTTATAACGGTAATGTTGTCAACTTATAACGGTGAAAAATATTTGCGTGAACAAATTGAAAGTATCCTTGCGCAAATTTTGCCTGAAGACGCTTCTTTAAAAATCATTGTTCGCGATGACGGTTCTTCAGACGCAACATTAACTATACTTCAAGATTTTTATAATCGATATGAAGGAATTATAACTTATTATACCGGTGAAAATATGAAACCGGCGCGAAGTTTTTGGAATTTATTAAAAAAATGTCCGCAATCGGATTTCTATGCGTTTAGCGACCAGGATGATTATTGGTATCCGGATAAATTAAAACGTGCCGTTGAATCTCTGCAATCGGAACAAAATCAAAATTTACCTCTTTTATACAGCAGCAACGTAATGGTTGCGGATGCAGATTTAAAGCCGATAGCTGTAATGAATACAAACAAAATGTATACGGATTTAGCGCATGTGCTTATTTATAATTTATCCAACGGTTGTACTCAAGTTTTTAATAATCCGGCAAGGGATGAGTTTTTGAAATATGATATCGATAAAAATTTGGTTATAATGCACGATAGGTTGGCGGATTTGATAACGGCAATGTTCGGGAAAATAATTTATGACGAAAAGCCGAGTATGTTGTATCGCCAACACGGAAATAATGTGTGCGGTGAACAATCATTGGGCAAGTTAAAAAGTTTTTTTAAACGCGTTAAAAGATTTATGGGGCAGTCAGATTCAATACGTAGCGATAGGTCGCGAATGTTTTTAAAACTTTATTCGGAAAGACTGAACGAAAATCAGAAAAAATTATTATGGGCTGTTGGGTACTACAAGAGCGATAAAGCGGCTTTTAAAAGTTTAATGTCAAACAAGGCTTTTTCAAAAGGGAAGAAAGATGATTTTTTCTTTCACCTTGCAATAAGATTCAGGAAAATATAAAACAGCCTTTTTCGCCATTTGCTATAAATAAAGGAGTTTAGTTTATGAAGGGAATAATACTTGCGGGCGGTTCGGGAACAAGGTTATATCCGCTTACAAAGGTTACAAGTAAACAGTTGTTGCCGGTTTATGATAAACCTATGATTTTTTATCCGTTGTCGACGCTTATGTTGGCGGGAATAAAACAAATATTGATAATATCAACTCCCGCGGATTTACCTAATTTTGAAAAATTGTTGGGTGACGGAAGCGCTCTTGGCATTTCTCTTTCGTATAAGGTTCAGCCGTCTCCCGACGGTCTTGCTCAAGCATTTATTCTAGGCGAGGAATTTATCAACGGAGAGCCTTGCGCAATGATTCTTGGCGATAATATTTTTTACGGTCATGGATTCAAAAAGATGTTGAGTGAAGCAAAACAAAATGCGGAGAACGGAAAAGCGACAATATTCGGCTACGGGGTTAAGGACCCGCAAAGGTTTGGAATAGTTGAATTTGACAAACAAGGTAAAGTACTTGGTGTTGAAGAAAAACCGCTTAATCCGAAGTCCAATTATTGTATAACGGGTCTGTATTTTTATGACGAACGCGCGGTAAAATTTGCAAAAAACATTAAGCCTTCCGAACGAGGCGAATTGGAAATTACCGATCTTAACCGTATGTATTTGGCGGAAAAAGATTTAACAGTACAGATTTTAGACCGCGGTTTTGCGTGGCTTGATACAGGTACTATGGATAGCTTATTCGAAGCGGCGGAATTTGTTCGCGTGCTTTCGCAACGACAGGACGTAACAATCTCCGCACCGGAAGAAATTGCTTTCCGAAACGGATGGATTAGTGATAAACAACTTGCCGATTTGGCGAAAAGTTACGGCAATTCTCCGTATGGTTTATATTTGAATAAATTGGTAAAAGAACAATGAAAGACAAAATTTTGGCGGCTATAACTACATATAATCCTGAATTGGAGTTGTTGGAGCAAAATATAAACGCTATAATAAATCAAGTAGATAAATTGCTTATATATGAAAACTCATCAAAAAACCGACAGGAAATTATTTCGCTTTGCCAAAATAAAAATGTTGAATTAATATTAAACGATAAAAATTACGGTGTCGCAGGTCCGTTGCACGATAGTTTGGAATATGCCGCCGAGCATGATTACGCATATATATGTTCTTTGGATCAGGATTCGGTTTCGTCCGAAGGAATGATAAAAGCTCTATTGAGTTTGTTAAAATCCGACGAAAAACTGGCAATCGTAGCGGCGCAGCCTATTATGACGGTTAACGGCATTTTGAATAATAATAATTACGAAAATAAGTATGTAACCGATGTGATAACTTCCGGAGCATTGGCCGATGTTTCCAAATTGATAAAAATCGGAGGCTATCTGCCGGAAATGTTTATTGATTGGGTTGATACAGAAATTTGTATCAGAGCTATTAACAACGGTTTTAAAATTATGCAAAGTAACGTGCCGCTCATACATCAATTCGGGAATCCTGTTAGACGTAAATTTTTTTGGAAAAGTTGTATAATAACTAATTATTCAGCTTTCAGATGCTATTATATAGCTAGAAATTCATTTTTTTGTTCAAAAATTTATAAAAAAGATTTGGCAAAACGTAGAAAAAAATATTTATTGAAAACAAAAATAAAAATAATTCTTTACGAAACGGATAAGAGAAAAAAACTGAAAGCGATATCGCAAGGAACGAAAGACGCAAAGGATTTTTAT
>CATKAP010000319.1 GCA_949746255.1 uncultured bacterium | reverse complement strand
TGGAGATTGAAAAGAAAGACAATGTGTGTCGCATGAGGGAAAATGAGAAAGCGGCGCAATTTGAGTTAAAACGTGTCATGCGTAAGAAATGGCATGACGGAGAGATTTCAGAGGAAACATATTACAATTTTATAGAGAGTTTAGTTTAGTGCCAGTAATTATAGACCTGAAACTGAGGATATGGATATCCAGGGGACATGATTTCAGGAGGAGTTAGATAGGGCAATAGAATTTGAACGGTGTGAAAGGCCAGAAAGTGAGGAACAGAATAAATGATGTGGAATGGATTGAAGAGATTAACTGCAGAATGTAAAGGAGAGTATGTACCCCACGAAATGCTCATCATAAATATAGAAGGAAGAGTGTATGGACGCAAGACTTGTGTTGCAGTATGTGAAAAATTCGCAGATGAGGAAAGCTGTGGCAGTTGTCCGATACAAAGGGCGTTTAACAGACTTGCAGAATATGAGAACTTGGAGATTACACTTGATCAGATCAAAGAACTGGACAAGCGGTATACCGAAAAATGTGGTCAGATAAAGGAGATAGTAAAGCGTCTGGAAAAAGAAGCAGAGGAGGCAAGAGCAGGTGGGGATCCATAGATATCAGGAGCTTACATCAGGTCAATTTACATCATAAAAGAAATAGCAGAGGAATGGCCTGAGCTGACGGATGATAAGCTGGTTGATCTGGCCATTAAAAAGATGGAGCAAAGGGAAGAGGAGGAAAACAATGAGACTGATTGATGCAGATAAATTAATAGCTAAAATACAATCTGTGCCAGATGAATGCTGTTTATTCATGTATAGAAAAGGGGAAAAGATTAAAGCGGGTCTTACATCCATAATTAATAGATAATCTACCACCTATGATGTAGACAGGGTTGTTGAGCAGTTGGAGAAAATGTACAGCGAAATTACTTGTATTTTTTTTGTAGCAGTACTATTGGCTACTGTAATTCCAGAAAGCATTAGTCAGGCAAAAGAATATTTTATTAATGTGAGTGGACTAGCTTCTAATATTATACTTATATTTGGAGGATTAATTTCGGTAAAAAGCTATAGATTACTTATCAAAATTTTGAACAGAATTATACCATGTGCTCATTTGCGACAGCTAGGATATACCCCTCAGATGTGGGCATTTATTACTGTCTGCATATTCTATTTTTTTATAGGATTATGTAATGAAGGAACTGAGTCCATCAGCTATTTGACAATATCAATCATTTTAGGTCGATTTTTTTGGATAGATAATAATAAGAATGACATAAAAAGACTTTTTTTAAGTTTTTTTGAGTTGCCACATAATCTTTGCATATTTTATATCTTATCCAATTATATTTGTTGTGTATGCATATATACAAATATTATATTAGGAAACATTAATTATACCAAATTTGCTTATTCAATAGTTTTAAGTGGGATTATGTATTATATATATTTAATGGTAAAAT
>CATKAP010000318.1 GCA_949746255.1 uncultured bacterium | reverse complement strand
GTCTATTCCCATAAGTTTACAATATTCTTTTAGCTTCTTCCGCTGGAATGGAAGACTGTCTTTGTCTACCTGGTAACGTGTAGACACGCGGACGTATAGCGCCGCCTTCTTTTTCGTCCATAGTCGGACGGCCTTATTCTTTTTAGTTCTCAATATATCCCCTTTCCCCAGGCAGACCGAAAAAAGGGTACAAAAAGAAAGCCTATTGATTTCGCCGGCTTTCCATGATATAATATGGTTGCTTATTTCCAGTCATGGAGCCGTTGAAAAATCGGTTGCCTGGCATTGGATTTAGTGGCCGGCGTTTGCAGACGTCGGCCGCCTTTTTTATTCCAGTATTAAATTAAACCTTTTTCTAATGCGATTTTATATATATGCTTACATGGTTTATGTGTCTGTTTAAAATCCTGGCATTGACACATTCCCAGGTTACACCAGTATTCGGCCGGATCGCTGGCGCCCTGGATCCGCGCAAGCCCTTTTTCTTCGTCCTGATACTGGATAGAAAACAATTCTTCCGCCGCCTGGCGCCTTCGTTCTATTTGCGCCGGTTCCTGATGAACACTTTCGGCCCAGCGGTAAAACGGCCGGACGTTTTCTTTCTTTTTCCGTTCCCATTTTAAGTAAATTTTGATTTTCCAGGCCCACACGCCGAAGAAAAGCGCCAGGGCCACAAACAAAATTTTCATTCATTCCCCTTTCTTTATAGAATTTTATAACCTACAAAATTACCGTCTTTAAACTTTGCGATTTTCCCAGCTTCCAAAAGAGATTTGATAGCCTGGTTAAAATAATCAGGTTCATTCTTCGGAAACTGTTTTCGTAAATCTTTTTGCATGACGGAGCCGCCCCCGTTTTGTATAGCTTTTAAAATCTTGCTTGCCAGGCCCTTAATTGCTTTTTGACGGGCTTTTTCTTCTTCAAAATAAATTTTCGCTTCTTCATATTCATTTTTCATATAATCATCAAGACTATCTTGAATTTCCTGATATATGTAGAAATAATTTTCTTTGAAATATGCCGCGCCGCCTGAGCCGTGGGAATTACAAAATTCTTCCAGTTCGTGACATAGTTCTAACATTTTATTGAATCCGGCCACGTTTTTATCAGGATCCAGATTGTCAACTTCTACATTATAAATTTTTGCTTCCCTTTTTTCGCAAGACTTAAAATAGCGATCTTCAAATTCTGAATATGCGTCGTCTAAACCGGGATCCCTTTTAATTTTTTCGGGGGGGGTATTTTCAGGACGCATATTTTTTGTTGCTTTTTCAACTTTTTCCGTAAATTTTTTTAAGAAATTCATGTGTTTCCCTTTCTGTTTATGCTTGTTTTTCCTTTCCTATTTCGCCGGTAGTATTCAAAGCAGACGATCCCGTTTTCTGTGCAGAATTTAAGCGACTTTTTTTATATTCGGCTTCAAGTTCTTCCGTTGTCGGTTCTTCCTGATTCCCAGGCGAAGCCGATAATAAATGATTTCTGAAATGATTTACAAGCGTTTTCCTGGTACTTGAATCTAATTCAAAATAAGCCTTTATGATTTCTAATTCAAAATCGGTTGCGCCGTGTGATTTTGCGAAATCGTCTAGGCTAAAAGTATCAGGTTCGACAAACATTGGTTCCGTACCATTCATCAACCATTCTTCGCTTACAGAAAATTCTTTACATATTAACTTTAATAATGACAGCTTTTGATCTGGTTTTGCCAGGGCGTTTAATTCAATGTTTTTGATTACCGAACGACTGACGCCTAGTTTATCGCCAAATTCAGTTTGAGATAAATGCAGATAGTTTTTCCGAAGTTCTCTGATTCTCTCGTACAATTCCACACTTACAGCCTCCTTTCATGTGTTCATGATCCTACTATACAAGTAAAAAATGGTTTAGTCAAGACATAAAAACATTTTTTGTTTCAAAAAAGGCTTGACAAGGACAAAATGAAAGTGTATTATGGGCGTATAAGGACAAACAACAAAGTAAAATGTACCGACAAAGACAAAAAGGCGAAAAATCGTGCTAGACTACGCCTAGCACGATTTGTAGCATACTTGACAGTATGCTACATAAAAACCCTTAACCGTTAAGAACTTTTGAAAGGGGGTGGCAACGGTGACGAAGCAGACAGAGATCTTGTTAAAAAAGGAAACCAAAACCGAAGTGATCGAAGTTATGAACTTTCTGAATGAATTGACGGCTGATGAAAAACAGAAAATGCTGGCCTTTATTCAGGGCGCAAGATTTGTAAAAGGGCTTGAACGGGAAGGGATTCACGGAGCCGCCCAGACAGTTTGATAAATCGGTCACAAAAAGCCGTATAACGTCCCATTCCGGGCCGTTTACCCATATAGCCGGAAAACCGACTGCAATCGGCGGCTTATGGCTGGAAATAAGCGCACATTGAAAACTGAATATGGAAAAGTTAAAAACTGGAAATTCAGTATAGCCGGAAAACTGACTGCAATCGGCGGCTATTGACTGGAAATAAGCAAAAGGAAGAAAGGAAAATGAACAAAAATAGTTATCGAATCCACGACACTACTATTTATTACCGGAACAATACCGTAAAGGCGCCGAAGGGCGCTGATT
>CATKAP010000317.1 GCA_949746255.1 uncultured bacterium | reverse complement strand
GTTTGACGACGACATCACACCGGCAATGTTCAAGGATGAGCTTTTTGCAGGCTCCGGGCCGATCACTATCTGGATCAACTCTCTGGGTGGCGATTGCATTGCGGCCAGCCAGATTTATTCCATGCTCATGGATTACAGAGGCGACGTTACCGTCAAGATCGATGGCATTGCGGCATCTGCTGCTTCCGTCATCGCAATGGCTGGTACCAAGGTGCTCATGGCACCCACGGCGCTGATGATGATCCACAATCCTGCAACAGCGGCGTTTGGAGACCATGAAGATATGCAGAAGGCCATCGAGATGCTCAGTGAAGTCAAGGAGAGCATCATCAACGCCTATGAAATCAAGACTGGCCTCTCCCGCGCCAAGCTCTCGCATCTCATGGATGCGGAAACATGGATGAACGCACACAAGGCTATGGAGCTCGGCTTCTCAGACGGCGTGCTGGAGGATGAAAAGAAATCCGCAGCACCGATGGAAAGCTACGCGTTTTCCAGCAAGGCTGTGACTGCCGCGCTTATGAACAAGCTCGTGGCAAAGGCAAAGCCTGAATCCAAGCCAGAGCCTGAACCCGAAACCCCTGCCGGACGCTCGGTTGACGAGCTTAAGGCACATCTTGAAACCATCAAAAAATACATGTGAAATGGAGGATTTCAATCATGACTGTTAATGAACTTCGCACCAAGCGTGCAACTCTGTGGAATACGATGGAGGGCTTCCTCGATACCCACAGAACGGACAAGGGCGTGCTTTCCGCTGAGGATGACGCCACCTACAACAACATGGAAAAGGAGCTCGACGCTCTGACTACCGAGATCAAACGCATGGAACGCAGAGACGCTATCGAGGATGAGCTTAATAAGCCTGTCGGCAGCCCGCTTACCGGCAAGCCGGAAAAGCCTGAAGATGAAAAGGTCGGTCGTGCCTCTAACGCCTACAGAGAGGATTTCGGCAGGCACCTTCGCGGCAAGACGCTCCTGCACAACGTGCTCTCTGAGGGTACGGATGCCGATGGAGGTTATCTCGTTCCGGAGGAATTCGAGCGCCAGATCGTAACTACTCTTGATGAGGCCAACGTGATTCGTTCCCTCGCAAAGGTCATCACTACCGGCAGTGAACGTAAGATCCCTGTTGCTGCTACGCACTCTGTTGCTCAGTGGACAGCCGAAAATGCTGCTTACACTGAAAGCAATCCTACCTTCGGTCAGAAGCAGATCGATGCTTATAAGCTCACGGACCTCATCCGTGTGAGTCAGGAGCTCCTGCAAGATTCTGCTTTCGACCTTGAGAGCTATATCGCGGACGAGTTTGCACGTGCCTT
>CATKAP010000316.1 GCA_949746255.1 uncultured bacterium | reverse complement strand
GTGCCCTGGCGGTGTTATTCAAATGACCTCCCAGCCCATTACCGTGTTTCTTGGTTTTGCTCCCGGTTTCCTCCATAGAAATGATTACTTCTTCGCTTCCACATTTAGGGCAAATCATTAAACATACCTTCCTTTCATTCTATATAGCTCTCGTCGCAAACGCCCAGGACAAGGCCCTGACAACGGATGTCCTCCGTCATGGGGCGCGGGGCGTATTCCGGGTTGTGAGAGATCAGCGCGCCGTCGCCCAGCTCCTTGATCCACTGCTGGCCGTCCATAAAGAACACGCCGATTTCCCCGACGCTGATTTCCTCGCAGGCGTGGACGAATACCAAATCGCCGTCATTATAAGTCGGCTCCATACTTTTACCGCTGACCCTTGCGATAAAGGACGTTCCTCGCGGCGGCTCTTTTACTAAGGTGTAGTTCTCCGGATACTCCTGCCCAGCTTCCTCACCGGTTCCGGCGCTCATTGGCAAAGAGAAGCCCGAAATGCTGAACCGAACGACTTTACTTTCCTCCGGCACCGCTGGCTTTACGGCAGACTCTGTACGGAGACGTTCCAGTTCCTTGTCCGCCACAAGCCGGACGATCTCCTGCCCGTGCCGGTCCATCCCGTCATAGTCTTTCGCCAGCTTCATTGCCTCGCCTGAACAGGGCGGGGATTTTTCTTTTTTTACCTGGTTTCCTATTAAGGTGTCTACCGATACTGACAGCATGGATGCCATTTTTATTAAAAGTTTGTGTCCCGGCTCCCGCTGCCCGGTTTCATAGTTCCTTAAAGTTGTATACGGGATTCCTAATTGTTCTGCGAATTCTTTTCGGGTAATTCCTTTTGATTTCCTGATTTGAGTAATGCTTTCCCCGAAATCCATAGATACACCTCCTTCCAATAAATAAGATACAGCAAGTTCACAGTATAGTCAAGAAAAAATTTGCTCATTCTGAGAAAATTTTTATCCAAACCCCCTTGACAATTGCTCAAAACAAGTCTATACTAAGCGTCAGAGGGGCCCAAAATGAGCAATCGGAGGCGATGAATTGAAATTTCCCATGATAGAAGCAGAGAGAATCAAGCATCAGATGAGCCGGGATGACCTTGCAAACTCTCTTGGCGTATCAAAACGGACAATCAGCAATTGGCAGAGCGGCACTACAGAAATCCCCCTCTCGAAGCTCGTTGCACTTTCCCGTATGTGGAGCCGTTCCATTGACTACCTTCTTGACCTGGATAGCGGGCGGGATACGGCGTGAGGGGTGGTCAAGAAATCCGCTACCTGGAGGTGATAACGTGAGCATTTCTGTATATGTCCGTAAGTATCTGGACGGTCGTGGCATTAAGCAATCGTTTTTGGCGGATCAATGTGGGTGGTCGAAACAAAAGACCAACTGCATCATTAACGGGAAGCAGAAAATGACCGTAGAGGATATGAGCGCGGTCTGCGAAGCGCTGGGCCTCCCCTACGACTACTTCTACAACGCCGCGAAGTCGGCTCGGGATTCCGCTTGAAGGGGGGTGAGACGATGAGCCGAGCAGCTGAAATCCAAAAAGAGCTACGTGAATATCTGCTGGCGTTTGTGAAACGGGCGTCAGAAAAAAACGCAACCCCCGCAGAGGTTGCAGCCCTCCCGGAGGTTGCGTGGGTGCTGAAAGAGATGGTCACTTAACCTCGGCCTCTTTCGCAATCTTCAAGGCCCGGTTGTAAATCGCCTCAAAGAAATCGGCAACGGCTTCTCCATTTTCCTTATCAATGCGGAGCGTCGTACCGCTCAGACAAGAGATAGCGATTTCCTTTGCGGCATCAAATGCAGTTTTGTTAATAGGGTCCATACAATTACCTCGTTTTCTGTATTTTCCGGCAAGTGCAAGTTGCCAGAATCAAGACAATTATACAGGGAACAAGGACAACTGTAAAGAAAAACCATGTAAACAATTCGTTAACGCCCTGGCCGCCGCCCAGCGGTCCAGGGACCGGGAGGCGGACAGACCCGGCGCGTAGAAGGGAGGCGGTAGGGTGACCCAACTCATAGCGACAGCCGCCAGTCTGGTGGCGGCTGTGTGTGACATCGTATTGTTGATTTTGCTGTATCGGTGGTATGGCTCTAAATGAGCAGTGCAATGATGCTGGCCGTGGCGGCAACCACAGAGGCCACAGCGGCAACGACCCCTATGATGGCCGTTATGATGAATCGGCGCGTTTCTCTACGCTCCTTTTCAGCCGCAATCGCATCTTTCATCTGCTGGAGTTTTACGCTGGTTGGAATCAGGTCATTATTGTCGATTTCTGGTAACTTTATACCCATAGTAGGCCCTCCTTTCCCGCCCTCATTCTACCACAGGGCACAAAGGAAGGCAACCAGAAGCAGAACAGCGTGTGAAGGGAGGTGAGCGCGTGCCGCGTCTGAAGCAAAAACATTACACGCCGCCGACACCGCCGGAGGACCGTGGGCGGTTGGCGCT
>CATKAP010000315.1 GCA_949746255.1 uncultured bacterium | reverse complement strand
CTTATATTATACAACATTAAAATTTTAATAGCAATAACTTTTTTTATATTTTTCAAAAGTTTTTAAAATTTGCTTGAAATTTATCCGGTGTTGAATTATAATTAATACTGTAAATAATTATTTAACAGGAGAATTTTATGGCGCTTGTTTCAGCTAAACAAATGCTTGAAAAAGCAAGAGAAGGCAAATATGCCGTAGGACAGTTTAACATCAACAATTTAGAATGGACAAAATGTATTTTACAGACCGCCGAAGAACTTAAATCGCCAGTAATTTTGGGCGTTTCCGAAGGCGCGGGAAAATACATGACAGGTTTTAAAACCGTTGCGGCAATGGTTGCGGCAATGATTGAAGAACTTAAAATTACAGTACCCGTAGCTTTGCATCTTGACCACGGTACTTATGAAGGATGTTATAAATGTATTGAAGCGGGTTTTTCTTCCATTATGTTCGACGGTTCCCACTTCCCTATAGAAGAAAACGTTGAAAAAACCAAAGAATTAGTTGCCGTATGTAATAAGAAAGGTTTAAGCCTTGAAGCCGAAGTGGGCGCTATCGGCGGCGAAGAAGACGGCGTTATAGGAAAAGGCGAATGCGCAGACCCCGACGAATGCAAAAAAATTGCCGACTTGGGCGTAACGATGCTTGCCGCAGGCATAGGCAACATTCACGGCAAATATCCTGCCGATTGGGCGGGATTAAGCTTTGAAACTCTTGCAGCCGTTAACGATAAAGTAGGCAATATGCCACTTGTTCTTCACGGAGGTACCGGAATACCTACTGAAATGATTAAAAAAGCCATTTCTTTAGGAGTTGCAAAAATCAACGTTAACACTGAATGTCAACTCTCTTTCCAAGCGGCAACGAGAGAATATATCGAAGAAGGCAAAGACCTTGTAGGTAAAGGGTTTGATCCCCGTAAACTTCTTGCCCCCGGTTGCCAGGCAATTAAAGATACCGTTAAAGAAAAAATGGAAATTTTCGGAAGTATCGGTAAAGCTTAAAACAAAAAATACAGATAAAGGTGAGCAACATTTGCTCACCTTTTTTATAATGAATTTTTTTGATTTTTTTCCGCATAATAGTTTTTAATGAAAAAGAAATTTTTATTGTTAATTAGTTTAGTTTGTCTTTTACTTACTCTTCTTCCTGCTTGCGAAATAAATACCGAAGGTTCGATAAAATCAATTACTCATCCCTATATAAACGAATACGAATGTTCGGAAGCAAGATTGGGCGAAGAAGACATATTGGAAAAATATGATTTTATAAAAGTTTCTATTCTCGACGACAAAGAACTTGAAGTCAAATACAAGTTAAAAAACGAAGAAACGCGTTCTTTCAAATGCGATTATAAAATGAATGAAGAAACCCGCGAACTTACCGCCGAAAAAGGATTTTTCGGCATGAAAATAGGTGAAAAAGTTAAAATAGAAAACGGACAATTTGAAGTATTGCGCAAAATCGGAGACAAAACGCTTTACATGAAATTTCAAACAAAATAAAAGTTTGCGGTTCTCCCGCAAACTTTCTTTTTTGAAAAGTTAACTTATTTCTTCCGTTCTTTTCTTTTTTCTGTCATTCAAAAACTTTTCTACCGCTCTTGCAACAAAATGTCCCGCCACTCCGCAAAGCGTTCCTATTATCATACCGCCAAGCACGTCGGTAGGATAATGCACGCAAAGATAAATTCGTGATATTGCTACCAAAAAAGCCACAATAAGTGCAGGCAACGCTTTTAACTTATACCTAAAAAGCAACACCGCCGCCACACAAAAGCATGCCGCAGTATGTCCCGAAGGAAAAGAAGAATCGGTAGGCAATCTTACACCGCATGATTCATAGAACGATTCAATTTCGGTAAATTCCGTCCAAGGTCTGGGACGATTTACCGAAAGTTTTAAAATCACGTTTACAATCAACACATCAAAAACCAAAGCAAACGCTACCGCCAAGCCGGCTCTACGCGTTTTCGGTATAATCAACAATACAACAGCCGTAATAATCGCTCCGGCGCCGAATTCTCCTAAATAAGTTATATATTTCATTATATAATTGAGCCAAATTTGTCCGTGAAAGACCTCGTCCACCCATTTTAAAATTTCAATTTCCATTATCAGCTTTATAATTACCGGTTATTTCCTCCATAGATTCGGTTACAATTTTTTCAAATTCTTTCTTTTCTTCATGCAAATGCGAATTTAAAATAAATTCCTCTATGGTAAGTTGGTCGTCAGCCGTAATAGCGCGTTCGGCTATGATCTTTTTAGTTTCTTCGTCATATGCGGCGCTGTCGTATTCCATTTTGTCAAGATTTTTATCCGCATACATTTTTTCAATTAAACGTTCTACTTCCGCATTCTTTTTTTTGTTGCGAAAATAAACTATAAGAAAAGCACAAAATATTATTAAAAATACGCCGCTACCGATAATAGCCACAATATATTTCAGTTCCATAACAATATTCTACAACTATGTCGAAAATATGTCAAGTTATATAGACTTTTTACAATTACCAAATGTTTATATTACATAAAATATAAAGAAAATAAATATATTATTGCTATGAAAAAGATTATGTTTTGCGGCGGCGGAAGCGCCG
>CATKAP010000314.1 GCA_949746255.1 uncultured bacterium | reverse complement strand
TTTTGGGGGGAAGTTCAATTCCGGCATTGTCCGTGGTCATAAACACGGCTCCATGGTCAGCCAATTTTTTCTTCAGGCGGTCAACATTCTTGTAACCAATGATCCGTTGCCGCCAAAACCCATCATGATCCGCCCATTCCGTTTCCACATACTGTTTCCAGAACAGTTCTTTTGAGATATTCCACCCCAAAAGGCGGCATTGGCTCCACAGCTTTTCATACTTGCCGCCCGTGGGGGTGCCAGACAGAAGAACCACGTTGGCCGGGTTCAGCCCAAGAATGAACTTGGATCGTTTGGCGTTCTCATTCTGGATCAGGGAACTTTCATCCAGCATCAGGGTAAACCCGGCCAGGGTTTTCAACACTTTCCGCCTGAATGTCAGTTCATAGTTGATCACGCCAATCAGCAGGGGTGGAACCTCACATTGAACCTGTTCCATAAACCACTTGAAATTCTTGGGGTTGGTCAGGTCAACCACACAATTCCGGGTGTAATAGGTTTGAAAATGTTCAACCCAATCCTGAACCTTGGAACACTGGCAAACCACCAAATTGATCCGGGTTTCCAGCGCCATCAACTTTTCCGAACCAACAAAGGTTTTACGTCAGCCTAATCCCATATCCAGGTAGTAAGCACATCGATTAAAATTTTGCGTTAACTCCAGTGCTTGTTCTTGATGTGGGAATAGTTTCATGCTATCACCTTCTTTACATTACGCTTATTATTGTTCTGCTCTTTAGCACTTGCCCACCGGCAATTTTCGGGGGAATATCCTTTGTCATTGTCGATCCGGTCAATACTCAAATCGTCCTGATATCCATGGGAAATGGCCCAATCATGGAACGCTTGAAAATTGTTCAGCCATTCAGGGCAAACAGTGATACCCCGTCCACCCCATCTTTCATAATGGGGATCATCTGCGTTATAACAGCGGGTCTTCATGTTCGCCCAAATCCTATAAAGGCGAGTTTTTCGCAACCCATGTGTTTTGTGATTTCCGGGCTTCAGACATCCACAGGATTTTGTATGACCAGTTGTTAAATGACCTGTCAAAACAACGGTTTCCTTCCCACAATCGCAACGGCAACGCCACTTAGAATTTCCACAATATGCGATCACTGTCAGCCTTGAAAACCGTTGCCCAATTATATTGTTGGCTCTAACCCCCCACGGCTTCAGGCAGTCAGGCGGAAGAACTCATTGAACTTTTCCGCCCCCACATAGGCTTTGAATTTGGCCGGGTCAATGTAATAGTTCCACTTACTCCCAGTACCGGGAACGGCGGTTCCGAAGGGGAGAAGGCCCCGCTGAAGGCCGATCCTGATGAACTGATCCGATTTGCCCAAGCACCGGGCCGCAACCTTCGTGGT
>CATKAP010000313.1 GCA_949746255.1 uncultured bacterium | reverse complement strand
TGAGGAACGGGGATTATGGTCGACTGATGAGCAGGATGCGGTCGACTTGATCGACCGTGAACTGGACCGTTACGCTGAAGAAAACCGCAAGCGCTTTGATGACAACATTCGTGTCCTGCATATGTGGGATGCGGAGACCGGCATGATCGGACAGTGGCACAAGTATTGCCAAAAAGATATGCGGGATTCGTTCCACATGCTTGACGAAAAGCTGATATTTGCCAACACCAAGACCGGCAAGAAGGACTACGCCAGTAAATCTCTGGACTATCCGTTGGAACCCGGAGAAACACCGGCGTGGGATCGTCTTGTCGGTACTTTATATTCTCCCGAGGAGCGCCACAAAATTGAGTGGTGTATCGGAGCCATTGTAACTGGTGATTCCAAGAAACTCCAGAAGTTTATGGTGTTCTACGGTGCAGTTGGAACCGGTAAGAGTACCATCATCAATGTCATTCAGCAGCTCTTTGACGGGTACTACACCAGTTTCAACGCCAAAGACCTCGGCTCCTCCAGCAATGCATTTGCATTGGAGGCATTCCGGTCAAACCCTTTGGTGGCGATTCAACATGACGGTGATCTTTCTCGCATTGAGGATAACACCCGTATCAACAGTTTGGTGTCTCACGAGATGATGACTGTCAATGAGAAATTTCGCTCTGCCTACTCCAACCGATTCAAGGCTTTCCTCATCATGGGAACCAACAAGCCCGTGAAGATTACAGACGCCAAGTCTGGTATCATCCGTCGATTGATCGATGTGTCGCCAACAGGTGATAAGGTGCCGCCATCTGAGTATCGCACCCTTACAAAGCAGATTCCGTTTGAACTCGGCGGTATCGCCTGTCACTGTCGGGACGTATATTTGGAAGATCCTGACTACTATGACGACTACATCCCGATTTCGATGCTCGGGGCCTCTAACGATTTCTATAACTTTGTCGTGGACTCCTACCACGTGTTCAAACGGGAAGATGGCGTCTCTTTGAAATCAGCTTGGGAAATGTATAAGACCTATTGCGATGATGCGAAGGTTTTGTATCCTCTGTCCCGGATGATATTTAAGGAGGAGCTGCGAAACT
>CATKAP010000312.1 GCA_949746255.1 uncultured bacterium | reverse complement strand
TGTTCTGGCAGGAATGAGCATCACACTTGTAATATGATGCTCTTTACATTCCTTCCAGCATTTTTCAATCCAATCTTCTTGACCCGGATTATCCTTTGTCCTACGACCATATGGAGGATTACAAAAAACTACTTGCCCCCCAATTTTTCGTTAGGCCATTATTCTCTACAGTATAATACTGTTCGCATTTGTGGTTCATATCATCTGCACAAGGATCAAGAGTAAAACCAAAGATTGAATTTAGACGATTAAAGAACCATTGGGGTGTAGACCAGTTATTATTTCCTGTGCTTAACAATACTGGATTTATGACAGTTACCCTCTTTCTTTAATCATTTAGAAATATTGTTATTTGCTTGCTTGAAAAACATATCTCGCAGTTCAATGATATTAGTAGGATGATCTTCTTGC
Organism: uncultured bacterium; assembly: GCA_949746255.1. Classification (GTDB taxonomy): domain Bacteria; phylum Bacillota; class Clostridia; order Christensenellales; family Borkfalkiaceae; genus Coproplasma. Next base: position 612 of record CATKAP010000312.1, on the reverse strand, counting down.
TTTGCAATTTCCTGACAGAACCCATAAAACTGATTCTGGAGCGGAGTAAGCAGCGAACCCATACGCCGATAGTAACCACTTCTAAAAACAGATTGTGCAACGCCACGCATATGTTTCCATAGCTTGTAATAGTCAAGTTTAATCTTTACCATAAAACCAACACTATCTTCTACTACAAAACCTTCAATAATGCGTCCATTGAACTGATAATCCTCTGCCAGTACATCATTGTACCAATCACGGAACTCATGCCAATTCTGAAGCTGAACTGCCTTTGTCTTAACTTCAAATCCATATTCATTACCAAGTTCAAGAACTTGAGCATACGGCAATTTTTCAAAATCAAGCTGATTCTTGACTACATCCAACAAAAACAGATGAGAAGTATCATATTTAATGATATGCGGATCATTAGCCATATCCACACATTCAAACACAAGGGTTACATTCTTGCGCTTCAGATAATCTTTCAGCTTATCAGGATTTTTTACATTCTTAAAGAACATATCCCGCAGCCAGCCAGCAAAATCGCCCTCTGTTGTTGATTTACTTGCAATAAAGAAATCATCAGTTTCAGGATTATAGGATACCATACCAAGGAATCCATTTTCC
>CATKAP010000311.1 GCA_949746255.1 uncultured bacterium | reverse complement strand
GTTTCGGGAGCCGTGACTTCGTTCATACGCCCTTGAATAACAAACGCGCCCGTGCCGATTTGAATTTGTTGACCGACAACGGTTGCCGCAAGTTCGGAGCCGTACCCCTTGTAATAACCGTTTGCTTTGTTTTGGTCGATAAAGCGTGATTTTACTTCGAGCGCATAAAGATTTGCGGCAAAGTTGAAAACGCCTTGATATGTTACGGGTTTAATTGCCATTTGCTTTTTTGTACCTCCTTAACCCTTGATAATTTCCGTGAGTAGTATTTTCTTAAAACCCAACTTGATTTTTGTCGATTGTCCGCTTGCGTCCAATTTTGTGATTTTTTCGCTTATAGGTAATGTCTTGTACAATTTGCCGTCATAATACAAGTCAACCTTCGTATAAAGCGGGTACACGGCAAAGTCGAGCGGGTCAACCGTAATGTTATTGTCGATTATGATATTGTCGACATACCGCGAGTTTGCAAGTTCATACACGGCGTTAAATTGCGCGTCGGCGAGATATTCACTTTCAAACCACTTTTGCTTGACGGGGTAAAGCCGACCGTCAATGTTGCCCGCCGCGTCCGCTTGCACGATGTTATTGTCTTTGTCGCGGTAATAGTAGCGCGTCGCAATGGTTGTCGGGCGGGGTTGATATTTTGGTAACATTTTGGGTGTGCCGTCGTCATTGTATACGGGGTTGCCGCTTGCGTCCGTTTCCTGCACATCACTGTAAATGATGTTGCCGCTTGCGTCCGTTTGTGGCGTTTCGACGTTATATTTGATTGTTGCAACGGCTTTGTTTGCCGCCGCCGATGTAGTCGTCAACTCGTATATAAAATCACTTAAATTGACCGCGACCCGTTCGGCGCATTTTGTAAATTTGAAAATGATTTTACGAGCAACGACATCAAACTTTGTTTCGATGTTATATTCGTAGTATTTCAAATAACACTTCAAAAACGAGTATGCGTTTTTGATTTGGTATGTACCTTGCAACGAGCCATACGTTTCGGTTGTGTCGGTGTTGTCGTCGGGTATAATTACTTCGACGGCAATTTTTTTGACCGCCGCGTCCGTAACGTCAAACACTGCCGCCGCCACCTTGCGGAATATCGCCGACAATCTGCCGTCAAAACTGCCTTCGGGTGTAAAGTCGAGCAAAATTTCGGTATCGAAAAGCGATTTGAAGTCAAGCCCTTTGACCGAGCGTTTGTTGTATTCGGGCGTGACGGTATCGGCAAAACACGCGTAAACGTAATTGCCCGCGTCGTCGTTTACGATTGCGATTTTTGCGTCGTTTATGTCGACATCGCAAACACCTTCAGCGGTGAAAGTGTCGTTGTCGTAAACGCGTTGCGTCAAGTCGTACGTCGCGTTGTCAACGTTCGTGATGTGTTCGACGTTTTCGTCGTAAATTGCGATATACATTGCCGCCGCCCTCCTTAATCAAACAAATACCGCTTGACCGCAAGCGAGATTGCGCCCGCGTCGGTATCTTCCATATTTGACCCGATGTAATACTCGCCTTGCGGCAAGTATAAAAACGATTGCTTTGTTTTGTCGGTAAGTCCGTACCCGTTTGTCGATACACCGTCGGTTGTTACTGTGATTTTTTTGGTTGTCGGCTCGATAATAATTGTGGTACCTTCTGCATTGTTCGTTGCGAGCGCAATTTCGGCGACACGGTGCCCGTCAAGCGTTTCAATGTAAATGTCGATGTCGTTTTCAATGTCGCCCGTGATTGTGATTGTAATGGGCGCGTCAACAAAAAACGGGTTGCTTATGCGTTGTTTTTTCTTGAATACGTGCCCCGCAAAGCCGAACGGAAAACCGAGCGGGAATTTTGTTTGCCCTGCGTCGGTGTTTTTCAACGCGAAAGACTCCTCGACTTTTTCATACCAATACGTTTGACGTTCAAACACGAAAGGCTCGACAAAAACACCTTCGTCGGTGATTTCGGTTTTACTGTTCGATTTCAAAACGACATCGCAATATTTGTCGGTCACGCCGTCGTCGTACTCGAATAAAAACAACGATGTACCGCACGCCGCCAAAAAATTCAACAATGATTTGTAATTCAAATAACCGTCGGAGCCGTCGGCATTAAAGTATATTTGCAACTCGATATTTTCAAACGACGGCGTAACGTTGACAAGGTGCTTGCCTTTGTCGCTGTCCTTATAGGAAAGCGCAAAGGCGTTGCCAAGTCCTTTCGGCTCTGCGGCAAACGCATTTTTGCCGTTTAAGTCAAACGTTTTCGACCCGTCGTATGTGTGTAAGTAAAATTTACGCATTACATCGCCTCCGCAAGTTTAACGTTTATTTGCCGTACCATTTCGTCAACATCGACTTCGGCGGCATAGTTTTGTATAACGACTTGCACGTTTTGTGTCGTGTTGTTCGTCGAATAGTCGTTGTTGTAAATGTCGCCACCTGTACCGCCTGCGCCGATTTGGTCGTATGCGCCGCCGCCCGATGTTGCGGGCGGTGTGTCGTCAATTATTGCGTTTACGTCGTCGATGTCGTCAATGTCGCTCGTGTCGATACGCAACTTAACTTCGGCGATACGGTCAATATGTACACCCAACCAACCAAGCGCACCGTTTACGCCGTCAATCAACCCGTTGATAATACCGATTACAAAGTTGACCGCGTCCTCGATTAC
>CATKAP010000310.1 GCA_949746255.1 uncultured bacterium | reverse complement strand
GCAGGGGCTGTTCGGCTCCGCTAAAAATAAAAGCTGGGTGCTTCTTGCACTCTATCAGGACTTTTCCAATATAAAGGACTTTGCGGCTTTTACCGTTGCAAACGCCTTTAAAGGGGTGGGCGCTGGTAATTCGATGTTTGTGCCCAACGCGCGGCACGTTGAATTGTATCTCAACGGAGAGTATCAAGGGCTGTACCTTCTGTGCGACCAGGTGCAGGAGAACAGCGGCAGGGGGGACGTGGAAGAAGAGTTCGACCAGACTGCGACGGAAGTTCCCTTCCTTGTGGAAATGGACGATTACGCTCCTTACGAAGGCGTGGAAAATACCGATTGGTTCGGAATTACGCACCCCGTAATAACCAACTATTTCAACGTGAAATATCCCGAAGCCGACCAACGCTTTTCCCAATCGCAATTCGACTATATCAAAAATTATATAACTACGGTGGACGGACTTTGCCGCAACCCGAACGTTACAAGGGCGCAGTTTGAGGAGTATGTGGACTTGGCTTCGTTTATAGATTATTTCCTCACGCAGGAGCTTATGGGACAGCAGGAAATAAATAAGAAGTCGGTTTATATGTCCAAAAAGACGGGCGGCAAACTTGTTATGGGACCTGTTTGGGACTTCGATTGGGCGGCGGGAGGACCTATGAAGGGCAACGGAGCCCAACACGAGCCTAACAGACAAATTTATTCAAGCAACAATTGGTTTGGCTGTATGCTTAAAGTTAAGTGGTTTAAGCAGGAGGTGCTAAACCGATTAGAACAGGCAAAGGGCGTTTTAAACGCTACGCTGGACAGTTTTGCCGCATATAAAGCGGCTATAACCGCCGTGTCGGAGCGCAACGCGGCAATGTGGGATTTCGATACCGACAATTCGCTTCCTTCGTTTTCGGAATATTACGATACGGTTATAAATTTTATCCGCGGCAGAATAGACTTAATACCCATATTTTTATCTTATATAAACTAAAAAATTTAAAGGCGACGGACGTTAGCAACGTCCGCCGCCAACTGTTTGATAATGTGGCTGTCCTTTATCTTAAAGTAAACAGCGCGCCTAACTGTCGATTACTTATGTGGCGCCAATTTTTCGGATAAGCCCTACGGACATATTAAATGTATCCGCTTTTCAATAAAAACGTAGTCAATTTTGTCAAAGTATATGAACCGTTTGTGCTTTCCATATAGTTATTCAAAACTTTTTTCGTCGTTAGTAGTTTTAAAACAGCAGTAAAAAATTTGTCAGGAATAAAACCGCTAACAAATGCCGGACGCAAACGTGTATTTTGCCGTCCTTGATTTCTATTTGCAGTTTCAATTTGCATTTCGGGCAATATATTTCTGCGTTTGAGCCGTCGCCCAACTTGAATAATTTATATCCACAGTCGGGGCATACAACGTATGAGGTCATAGACTTTTCCGCTCCTTATTTGCTTTTATTCTGCCGTAAATTTCTTTTACTACAATAACGACACCGTAAACACCGCATATCAACAAAATAATATCTTCGTAAGCATTAGCAATAAACGCCTTTACACCTGTTAATCCCCAAATTGTCATTAAAATGAGTAGAGGTAAATTTCTTTTGCCGTAGCAAGAATATACTGCTATACTCAAAGAAATTATCGGACAAGGCATTATATAAGTTACCATATGCGGAAACTTATTGCCAAGTAAGAACGAAACAAGCGGGTAAAACAAATACAAAGTAAGTAAAAGCATTTGTATGATGTTCGGTTTATGTAAAGTGTCTTTCGGGTTTTTAATACACTCATAACAAAACAATAGTCCAACGCTTATATATAAAGGTGCGGCAAAAAAGAATTGTATGGGCATTTTTCCGAAAATTGCAAAATGTGTTATACCAATAAATAAATTAGTTATTCCCAAAGCAAATTTTACTGTCCAATTTGCAACACGACAATACGAAAGTATAATTGCCGTTATAATTGCGATTAACAGCACAATTTGAATTATATACGTTTGCTGATTATAGTTTTCTATAACTTGCCAAAAAACTTCTGCGTTCATTTTTATTCCCCGACATAACTTTTCAATATTTTAATCTGAAAAATATGTCAGATTAGATTATATCACTTAAATCGACATAAGTCAACTAATATGAAACTTTTGTCAGATTAGCATAGTTTAATTGACTTTTAACCTTATATCAGTTATAATCTTTACATTATGACAGAGATTAGACAACCAATAAAACGAACATCTATTGAGAAAAAACAAAAAATTATCAATGCGGGTTTACAAGTGTTTAGTGAAAAGGGCTATTATAACACTACTACCGCCGAAATAGCGCAAATTGCGGGTGTATCAACGGGAATAGTGTATAACTATTTCAAAGATAAAAAAGATATTTTATTACAAGCCTTACAGGTTTGTTTTGAAAATACTTTTAAGCCAATACTTAACGCTCTAAATCAATGTGATTTTAGGTGCGATTTTGAAGGCAGTATCAGAAAGTTTGTTTTAATATGTTTACAAGCCCATAATACTGAAAATAAATTTGCTCATCGGGAAATTATGGGTATGTGTATGTTAGACCAAGACGCGGGCGCGTTATTAAATCAAAAGGAAAATAATGTGATTAACGCAATTATAAAAGCATTATCCGATAATGGAATAACTGCGCCTAATATAACCGCAAAAATTAAAATCTTATATCATATTATAAGAGATTTTTGTCATACTGCTATTTTTGAGAACCACTCCGAAAATTATATAAATACTGTACTTAATGAAATTTTAGAAATCGCAAAAAATATGTTTTTCTCGTAAGCACTTTATTATTTTGTTATTCGCTTGTGCTTACCGTC
>CATKAP010000309.1 GCA_949746255.1 uncultured bacterium | reverse complement strand
GATAATATTTAGTTATCTATCATTAAGAGGTGTTATCATGTCATATTTGGGAATAAAAAATGATGGATTATATGCTTTTGCACATGGAGAAGAAATTTTTATTGAACATTATGAAAGAAAATGGAGTGAAATATTATCAGACTCTTATTACCATACAGAGTTATTGAACTATGGACATAAATTCAGGCCTCGTCTTGTTTATTGGGGATTTTGCGCCGGCAAATCAGCAGCTGTTTTGAATGCAAATGATTATGATACGATAGCCCGGGTTGCAGTATGCATCGAATTGGTTCATAAAGCATCAATTCTTCTGGATGATTATATTGATGGGGATTCGGCAAGACATGGGATTGATGCGTTCCACATTACCCATGGACCAGAACGCACAATGATTTTTTCATTAAATATTTTATGCCGGTCATTGAGAATTATCAATGATACTTTTATGGATTATATTGATGATTCGACATATTCCAAAGTTAGTATGAAGTTGGTCATACAAACTTTGGAGGATATGACATTAGGTGTTTTAAGGGAACTTGATTTATCAAATGATGTGTCAGCGCAAAAATTAGATGATGTAAAAGAAATCATGCATCTGGAAACAGCCAGTTTGATAACCAACAGCTTATTGGTTGGTTATCTGTTATCTCAAAATAAAGAAACAGGTAACATAAACCTGTTTCAGAAAATCGGAAAAGACTTAGGATATATTTTTCAGGTATTGAATGATCTGGAACCGTTCTGCTCAAATAAAAACAACGATCATAAAGGAAGTCTGAATACGGACATAAGCCGTAACAGAAAAAACATCTGTGTTCCGCTGTTATATATTTATCTGACGTCAAAAGAAAAACGAAAACTGGAAAATACTCCAGCAAAAGAAAAAGATTCATTATTATTGAATTTTTTTCAAAAATATTGTATTCAGGAGAAATTATTTAACGAGATAAGCAGTGTCTGCAAACGCATACATAACAATATTTCACTGATGTCCAAAAACTCTCAGCTGCAGGAGTGGTGCAACCACTTCGATATCTTTGTTGATTCCGTTATTGCTGTCAGTAAAAAAAGACTCGAATAAAATTATGGAATATATTCAACTAATGATATTGCAGCCTGCACCGTTGCTACAAAATTTATAGCTGCAATGATATAGGAAGCTGCATATGCCACAAACGGTTTTTGGGGATACGCAGGAGCCTTTTCAAGCACCAATATTTTTAGTTGACTAAAATTTCTCAGGAGTTCTAAATGCCTTTGCATTTTTCTGCTCCTTCCGGACATGTTTTGTATATTTATGCACTCTCTGATTTCTTTATCAACAAGTTTGACAATCAAATTTTTTATGCAAAAATAGCTGTATAAAGAAAAAACGGGGAACATAACTACAATTGCCAACGTAGCAATTGCCCATAAAAATAATACGCCTGCTTTGCTAAATATCTCGTCCATACGCACTGCATAATAATCTGTGAGAGTTATAAGATAAAGGAGTGCAATAAAGCCGGCCCCTACGAAGAAAAACAAATTGCTTTGTTTATTGGTTAATGAAGCAAGTTTGACTACCCATTCTGTTTTATGTGGTCTGGTATGATCATAAAGAGAAATCTGATCTGCCTCCTTCAAGCAATCATGTGCCAACCTGATGAGATTAACATATTGCATATATCCGACGAGACATAGGGCAATAATGATATATAGTGCAGTATAAGCAAATATCTTTATTAAAAGTCCCAACGGACACTTGATTATGTAAATAACAATGGGCAAAATAAATATAGGGGGGATTAATATAATTAGCCAGTTCAGATTAGAAAACATTCTTTTTTCCAACTTTGCCCGAGCCAATAACAAAGTATTATCTCCTGCCATTGCCACTTCAATATTATTATAAAACTTATATGTTTGCTTTATTGAATATATATCCAGATACACTATGACAACAAATCCTGCAATAAGTGTCCCAATCATTGGCAATCTATAAATTGATCCATAGTTGCAATTTAGGCAAACAGAAATCAAAAGAAACATAATAACGTGATATGTACCATATCGAATATCCGCTATTAGTCTAATCAACTTTCTAAAAGATAAGTGGTTTCTCAAAAATCGAATCACAATGTAACCCTCAATTTTCTTATTTTTAATAGATAACTAAATATTATCCATCATTAACAAGGAGGCAAGGATATGATAGATGTAGTAATTATTGGTGGCGGTCCGTCTGGAGTATCAGCTGGAACGG
>CATKAP010000308.1 GCA_949746255.1 uncultured bacterium | reverse complement strand
GTATTCATTTTCGTTTTTTAGTGTAGCTTCTTGAAGCTGTTTTTCGGTCATGTCCTTGGTGTTTGTTTGTGGATAGTCTCTCAAGTACATAGGAATTACTTCGTTAATGTGTGCAATATATCTATGTCCCTTTGTGTTTTCCATGTGACAATCAATATTAATTGCTTCTGCTACAATTTCCTCTGCTGCTTTTTCCGATGAATATCCACCTGCTGCCAGCAGACTATCACGGATGGCATAAATAAGAGATTTTGTGGTTTTTGCATGATGCGTAAAGAATGATTGTCTTGAACCTACATTAGCGGTTTGAACCATCCAGCTAGCAGCTTCTGCCGTTGCCACTTCTCCAATTATATTTATATAAGCATTGGTCTTTTTAGTTAAGTCCAAAGAATCCTGTATTGGAACAGAATCTGTCTCTTGGAAGTTTACAATGTTATATTCTGGATATGTATATTGTAAATTTAATTCATTTGAAGTTTCAATCAGACGAATTGGACAGGATTTATCAATATATCTGATAAATGCTTTTAGCCCAGTCGTTTTACCGGTGCCCATGCTGCCCGTAATTCCAATGTTCCGATATCCTTTTACGGCCCATTTCATTAATGTGATGGGTATATCGTTATTTGGATCACTAAATAGTTCTTCTGGTTTGCTTGATGGTGATGAATCAAACTTACGAATAAAAAATGCATAAGAACTTGCCAAAGGCGGCCTGACAACTACTATACGTGAACCATCCATCATAGTAGTAATGATACGTCCCGATCGCTTGGATAATACTTCCCTTGCATTGTGCTTGCATATATTTTGGCATACACGAACTAATTCTTCTTGTGAACCAAAACTTAAAAAAGAAAGATGAATATTATTGCCTTTATACATAACCCATATTGACTCATAAGTGAATGGCAGGTTTCTCATATTGATACCTTTGATGTCGTATGCTCCTTTCGGTACCCCATTTACTCCTGCATCGATTTCGTCCAAAGTAGAATCGATTAATACGTCAACAGCACCAAATCCTTTGTATTGTGAAAAGATACGCTGGCATACTATCCTTAGTTTGTCATCATAAGTCAAGTCTACATCTGACATAACATAAGCATATACCCTGTCTATATCTGATGATGTAATTTCATATCCGACGTTCCCATTTTTATCTTTTTTGGGCTGGTCTAACTGAAACTCATCAATTATTGCTCCAAAAGCATTTCTTCCAAACCCTTTTAGGTTGGAATATACAGACAATAGTATTTCAAACTTATCCCGTGCAGAAAGTCTATTTATGTCGTTAAAAGAAATAATTTCATCTATGGTATTTTCATTAATCTTGCAGGCTGGACCCGTAATAATATTTCTAATAGATGCTATTAAAAAGCGCTTTGCAGAATGATTTCCATAAGCAGCCTCTTTTAATGCCTTTCGATGTTCTTCTTTTTTTCGTTCTTCTTTCATTAATTCTTCTCTTGAAAGGTTCATTTCTTTTAGATCCATCCGCACTGTCTGGGCAAAAGATTTTGAAACGCTATCAATTAAAAAGTCAAAAGAACCCATTTCATGTGTGTCCAAATCTTCTTCTGAGTATTTAGAAATGCTTTTAAAGTAATAAAAAATTACTCCTCCTATAATAAGGATAATGGATACAATGACAATATAATTTAATAAAACTTGAAGCGTAGCGTTCATGGCATTCTCCTTCTGGCCGTCTTTGTGTTTCTAATTGATAAAATGCTATTAAAGATTTTTTTTCAATTTTCTGCAGGCTTTTTTTTGATTGCTGTATTGGTCTGTTTCACAACCGGCTTTTTAGCTGAAGCCGATTGTTTTGAACTACCAGTAGTTGTCCCTTTTTTTGTAGCTGATTGAGAAACTGTTGGTTTGGTCACAGTTCTTTTAGTGGGTTGTTTTACACTTGTGTTATTGGCCGGCTTTTCTTTTTTCCCTTCAATACCATTTTTAGACGAAGTATTTGTAATTTGTGTTTTTTCTGTTTGTGACACGACTTTTTTAACGGCTGCAGGCTGTTTTTTTTCTGTTACTGCACTTGAGGTGCTTTTCTTTTTCATATTATCGCTCAATGTATTTTTATTAACTGATGCGGTGGATCCTGCATTTTTAGATGTTCTTTTTTCTGCTGCTCTTTTTGCATTTTCTTTTCGGTCATAATTTACAAGCATATTAATGAGTTCGTCTTTTCTGCTTTTTGATTTATATGTTAGTTGTCGTTCATCACAGAAAACTTTTAACTGTGCAATTGTCATTTCGGCATATTTTGGTTTTTGCACTTTATTTGTAGTCTCCTGTAATCTGGCAGCTGTTGTAGATTTTTTTTGTTTTGGCTGTTGTTTTGTGTTTGTTTTATTTACAGAATTAGAAGATTTTACGGGTTTTGATTCTTTTTTATCGTTAAATTCT
>CATKAP010000307.1 GCA_949746255.1 uncultured bacterium | reverse complement strand
GGCTTGAAAGTCGTATTACGCGAAGGCAAAGGCGAAGCCGCCGAAGAATACACGCTTGAAATAGTCGGCTGTCATTTTTCGAGCGGTACGGAGTATTACGACATAGCGCGGGACGGCGTAACGCAGCCTTACGTGCAGTCGGCAAACCGGGTTAAATTCCTGTTAAGCTGTTACGGCATTAAAACGCTTGAAAACGGCGAACGTTTGGAACTCCCGTTAACTCTGGAAGAAGTACAGCGTTACTATTCCCACCGTTACCACGTCTATTTGAAAACGAAAGCGCAAGCGGAAGCTATTCCGGAATACAAAGCGCTTACATACGAGTTGCGCGGGTTCGGATTTAAGATCGGAACGGCGCTTGCCTATGAGAGAACGGACGAAGCGGCGCGCCTGCAGAAACAACAATTTGAAGTTCAACGCCGTATCGAAGCGGTATTGAAAACACACGGAATAAACCCGGCAGACCTTAAAGAACAGACTTGCGACAAATGCGACGGCAAGGGCTATGACTATTTAGGCATTTGCGATTGTGCGTTTGCGCAAGCCGATAAAATCAAAAAGTTTTGCGCGGCCGAACGTCGGCAGCTTAAAAAACTTACGGGCGGTAACGGGGGTAACTGAAATGATTATCGAAGAATTAAGAGAGCCGACCACCGAAGAGGAAGCGCAAGAGCTTACAAACTACATATTGACGGCTTCAAAGCTATTAGGAAGATACCACGCACAAAAGGAAATTGAATTTCAAAAAAGCGTTCTTAAATTGCCAACGTTCGGGGAAAGGTTGCGCGCCTTGCGTGTGCATAACCGCTTAACGAAAGCTGAACTTGCAAGGCGTTGCAAGATAAGCGTTAAAAGCATTAACCGCTATGAGAGCGGCAAAAACGAGCCGCGCTATATTCATACGCTGTGCGCTTTCGCTTATTGGTTTAATTGTAAAGTCGATTTGCTTTTAGGACGCGATACGGAGGGGTTAAAGAGATGAGCGATAACGAGAGAACGGCGCTCCGTGAGCGTAAAACAGTTTTTGACGAAATCACAAACGAGCGCGACACTCGTCCTTTAACGCTTGAACAGCTTCGGCAACGTTTAAAGCATATTGCCGGGCTTTGTTGGGGGCTGTCAATCGACATAAACAACGAATGCGCCCGCAACGAAGCGTTGCAGAAAGAAAACAAACGCTTGCAAGACGAAATAACCGGCTTACGTGCTGAATTAAAGTTAGTGCGAAGCCGCGAGCACTGCCGGGAATACCAAAGGAAACGAACCCGCGCCGCATTGGAAGCGGAATTAAACGGCGATACTCTGCCCGCTCCTGTTCCCGCGAAGCCGAAAACGCGCACGCCTAAACCCACAAAGGAACGAAAACGCAAGCGCGATGACGAACTAACGCCGGAAGAATTAAGGAAACGCAACCAGCATCGCGAGTGGAACGCGCGTTATTATGCGAAAATGCGAGCAGAACAGAATATAGGCGCAAACGAGGACGGGGAAACGTCCACGGTTATATAATAAGGCTTGCGAGCGGGTAAACGCTCGCTGCCTATAACGAGGGGTGGCGCACGGTAGCGCGTAAGACTTTTAATCATAAGGTGCAGGTTCGACTCCTGCCCCCTCGACCACTCACACGGGTTCATATATTCCTCCTTATGTCGGAGTAGGTAGCGGCATATAATGCCGCTACCGAAACGATAGACACGACGGAAAGAAAGAGAGCAATAGTTTGCGCCGCGTACCCACGCGGTAAGGCGTAGCCCCTTTATCAGCAAAAAAGAACCGCGCGAACGAACGGGAGCGCGGGAAAGTAAACACGGCGTAGAGCGCGTTCGCCTCGTCAAATCTTCGTCCCGTAGCCGTAGGGTGCGTGGGCGCGAGCAAAGGTGCTGCGCCACACACGCACGGGCGAAGATTGCGGGCGCGCGTCCGTGTTTGCGTTGCGTCCCGTTCCGCGCGGGTCGCTGATAAAGGCACGGGGCAAGCTGTTTAAAATAATACGGGGTAAGGGGTGAAACCCCTTCCGAATAAAAAAAATAAGCGCAAAAAAATGCGCTGATAAATAAGCAGGGGGTACACAATGAAGCTAAAATTCAAGGTTTACGAATGCGACGATTGCCATAAACGCGCAGGAGAGTTCGCAGACGATAAGGAAGCGCGTGCGGCGGGTTGGGTTATTTCTCACGATAGAAAAAAATTTTACTGCCCGCGCTGTGCACCTAATCACAAGCACACCGGGCGCGGCGGGGCGAAACCGTATAAAGCTGGTTAGTCATATATCGAAGTCGGGGAACATGGTCAGGCTTCGAGGTCAAATAACGTAGTCAACGTCCGGGGCTACCGCTCTGGGCGGTTGAATGTAGTCAATTACATATCAGCGCGTCGCCCTTTAAGCGCTTTATAAGCAGGTCAGGTTTTCGGAGTATAAGCCGCCGCATTAAAGTTACGCTCCGTCCACGTCGTCAACGTGGTTAAATAATAGACGGCTGGAAGCCTACGGAAGTTTAGCCGCTATGGGGCGTAGGGTATAGCAACGGCGCAAGCCGCTATGGCGAAAACTTCGGGAGCAAAGCTCTTTCCGTATAGGGGGAGCAGTGCGCCCATCAGGCGCGATAAGGTGAAAATTCAAAAAACAGCTCTTGCAAAGTTCTTGCCGCTTGCGTTCTTCCGTGCAACGTTCTTAAATCCTACGCTTTAAACCGCAGTTTAAGGCAAAGTGCGCCCTTTTGCTGTTTAAGTGGTGCAGAGTATCAGAAAAGCCGCTTGCGCGGCTTGGAGCTGATAAAGTGAGGTTATACGGTAGCTCGGCTTGCCCGCTTTTTCCGAACGTTCGGAATATTTACCGCATATGCGGAATACTGCCGGCTACAAGATAACAAATAATCCGAACGCTTTTCCGATTAAAACCGGTTTAACGTTCGGATTATATTCGTTTGGCGCGCCAAAAGGGACGTAAGTTGAACACTTACGCCCTTATTTTTTGCATTAAAAAAGCTGAGCCGCTATAAAAAATCGGTTCGGCTTAAACATTAAGTT
>CATKAP010000306.1 GCA_949746255.1 uncultured bacterium | reverse complement strand
GTTGAAGTATGCATATAACCGCAATCGCCGCATATATAAAGTATAGGCGTCTCGTTGCTGTAAAGCGTGCCTTTTTTAAAGGCTTCGTAAAGATATTTGAAAATCATTTCATGTCTTACTTCCACCTGAGCTACGAGTTTGAAAAGAGCAGCAATGTCTTTAAAACCTTCTTCTTCGGCGTCTTTTGCAAATTCAGGGTAAATTACGGAATGTTCTTTGTGTTCGTCGTCCGCGGCAAATTTCAAACATTCTTCTATATCTCCACCGTGATACGGGTAACCCGCGTTCAGGTCGATATTTTCAAGATATTCTCCGCGTTTGTTCAACTCTTCAAAGAATCTTCTCGCATGCACCGTTTCGTTTTTTGCAAGAACTTTTACCGCGTTGGCAAGAGCTATATAACCCTGCGCGTTGGCTTGACGGGCTATAAGCTGATATCTCATCCCCGCCTGGCTTTCGCCGGCAAAACTCCTTGCAAGATTTCTGTAAGTTTTGGTTTCGTCAAATTGCATAACTTTCCTCCGTCACAAATTATTGTGGTCAAAGGAGGCGATATTATTCGGCGGCGAAGTTGGTATATTTTGTAATTTATTAAATTTTCTTGACAAAAAAAATTAACGGTGATACAATAAATCCGTTAAAATACATAATTTCCGGAGGGAATATAAAAATGAAGTTTTGCACTCATTGCGGTAACGAACTTGCTGAAGAAGCGGTGGTTTGTCCTAAATGCGGTTGCGCGGTAGATAGTTCGTTCAATAAACCCGCAACGTCTAACAACGGTTCATACAGTACTTTGAGCATAGTAGGTTTTGTTTTATCGTTTTTCGCGCCGTTAATAGGTCTTATTGTAAGTATTATGGCGTTTAACGCGGCTAAGAACGAAAACGACGAAAAGAGCAAAGGTTTTGCAAAAGCGGGAATTATAATTTCATCTGTATGGATGGGGTTGGTAGCTTTTATAGTGGTTTTTTGGTTTATTGTTGTGTTTGCCATTATAGGCAGCACCGCGCCTTACGCCGTATTGTGTCTTGTTTAAACTTAATTAAAATATTTAACGCCGCTTTCAAAAAGCGGCGTTTCTTCTTTTCAAAACTATATATTGTGTTGTGTTAAAAATTTTCAGCACAATATTTTGTGTTATGGGTTGACAATACAGGTGTTTGCTGTTATAATGAAATTCCAACAGAAGAGTGCGTACGGTAACTGACGAATTTGCGGATTAACCGCGTGAAGCCGTATTGTATGTTAAAGTCGTTCGTCTGGGCTATTTAAAATTTTAAATAGTCCTTTTATATTTAAGCCATACTTAGTAAAACGGAGGGGAGCGTTGAAAGGAAAAATTCATTCGTTTGAATCTTTCGGTACCGTAGACGGTCCGGGAATACGTTTCGTCGTATTTATGCAAGGATGTCCCATGCGGTGTTTGTATTGTCATAACCCCGATACGCAAAATTTGAGCGGCGGAGTCGAGTATACGCCCGAAGAAGTTGCGGCAATCGCGCTTAAATATAAAAGTTATTTAAAAGGCGGCGGAGTTACCGTTTCGGGCGGGGAACCGTTGTTGCAAATTGATTTTGTTACGGATCTTTTTAAATTATTAAAGAGGGAAGGCGTTCACACAGCGGTGGATACTTCCGGCGCGACATTCCGCAGTAACGACGAACGTTTACTGGTAAAAATTAAAGAACTTATAAAATATACCGATTTGGTTTTACTGGATATTAAACACACCGACGACGAAGAACATAAGAAGCTGACGGGCGTAACCAATAAAAATATACTTGCCTTTGCGGAGTTTCTTTCGGAAAACGGCGTGAAGACTTGGATAAGACACGTGCTTGTTACGGGAATAACGGATTTCGACGAACAGCTTATAAAATTACGTAAATTTACCGATAAATTGAAAACGGTTGAAAAAGTTGAAGTTTTGCCCTACCATACTATGGGAGAAATAAAATATAAAAAAATGGGTATAGAATATCCGTTGCGCGGCGTTAATCCGCCCGCGCCGGAAAGAATAGAAAACGCAAAAAAAATTCTTTGCGAATAACTAAGCGAGGTACGATATGAAGTATAAAGGTTGGGACGGCTTTAAAGCCGGAAAATGGAGCAATAACGAAATAAACGTAAGAGATTTTATTCAGCTCAATTACGCGCCGTATGAAGGCGAAGGCAATTTTCTTGCGTCCGCAACTAAGGCGACGCAAAAACTTTGGGAAGAAATTTTAAAACTTTCCGAAGAGGAACGTAAAGCCGGCGGCGTTTTGAAGGCCGATACAAAAACCGTATCAACGCTTACTTCACACGAAGCTGGATATATAGATAAAAATTTGGAAAAAATAGTCGGTTTGCAAACTGACGAACCCTTCAAACGCGCTTTACAACCTTTCGGCGGACTCAGAATGTCGGCGGAGGCGCTTGAAATGTACGGTTATGAAATAGACCCCGGGGTTTCGGAAGTTTTTACCAAATACCGTAAAACGCACAATGACGGCGTTTACGACGCTTATACTCCCGAAATGCGCCGTTGCCGCCGCGCGCATATTTTAACGGGCTTGCCCGATACTTACGGCAGGGGTAGAATTGTAGGCGATTACCGTAGAGTGGCGCTTTACGGCGTAAACGAACTTATCGCTCATAAGGAAGCGGACAAGCTTTTTAAAGACGGGGTAATGACCCCCGATAAAATCCGCGACAGAGAAGAGCTTTCCGAACAGATTAAGGCGCTTAAAAATCTTAAAAAGTTAGCCGAAATTTACGGTTGCGATATTTCCGAACCTGCCGAGAACGCCCGACAAGCTATTCAGGCGCTGTATTTCGGATATCTTGCGGCGGTAAAGGACCAAAACGGCGCGGCTATGTCAATAGGCAGAAATTCGACCTTCCTCGATATTTATATCGAGCGAGATATCGCCCGCGGTGTTCTTACCGAAAAAGAAGCGCAGGAGCTGATAGATCACTTTGTAATGAAATTGCGTATAGTAAAATTTATGCGCATTAAGGAATATAACGAGCTTTTTTCTGGCGACCCCACTTGGGTTACGGAATCCAT
>CATKAP010000305.1 GCA_949746255.1 uncultured bacterium | reverse complement strand
TTCGCATAATTTAACTAAAATATCACTCTCTACTTTTGTTTTTCCTCTTTCGTAATTACTGATTGCTTGATAGGTCATTCCTAATATATCAGCAACTTCACGTTGTGTCATATTGGCATTAATTCTTGCTTGTTTTAATTTAGAAGCAATTTCTTTTTTTCCCATTTTTTCACCTCTCGTTACAATTAAAACACAGTATTGACAATATGTCAATAAATTGTTTACAAACAACTAAAAATAATATTGACACTCAACAAAATATTGAGCATAATACATATACAAACTCAACGCGTTGTTGAGATAAATTTAAGGAGGTGTGTCATGGGATATAGTGTGAAAAGAGATTATTCTGTTAATGAAAGGATTAAACAAATCATTGAAAACGAAGATAAACGTCCAAGTGCGGTTGCTGACAAAGCTAAAATCCGGAGAGATACGTTTTCTAGGATATTACGGTGTCAACGCCCGCTGTATGCTGATGAAATTGTTCCTATTTGTAAAGCCGTTGGAATTAGCGTTAATGAATTATTTAAAAAGGAGGAAGCTGTATAAATTTATGGGAGTTATTTTAATTGCAATATTGAAAAATGAAATCATTTTATGAAAGAAGGTGGTAGGAATGTACATTGATAAAGAAGAAATCTTAAGACAGATTGCAAGAAAAAATATTCGATCCAGGAGGAAAAATATGGAAGCGACAAAAAAGAATGCAGATACAGTAAATGCGATACTGGAACTTTTAAAAGAGGGAGAATATACCGTGCAGGAGGCGTATTCCATCCTAGATTTTACGAAAGGCCGGATAAAATACACATCAAAGGTTGGAGCTGATAAACTTGTTTTTCCTGAATAAGTTTAATAATTTCTCCTGAATGAATCGGGAAGGACGTTTGCGTAAAGTGAGAAAGTCACCGTAATGAAAAAATTATAATTATGGTGGAATGCTGGAAAGGAAATGGGGAAAATGCAAAAAGAAAAGCTAATAAAAATGGCTGAAGAATGGAGGTATCCAAAAAGAAATCAAGAAAAGATTGCGAAATTATCTAAGGCGATCATCAAGGAAATGTGTGAAGTGGATGAACTTACACTGGCTATTGCAAAACTTACATTAGAAATCACGGAAGAAATTTTAAATACAGCAGTGGAGAATGAAATATTTTTATGAAAGCGTAAAAGTTAAAAAGGGGGATTCCGAAGAATCCCCAATTATGCCTACAGTCTCTTTATCAAAATTTCGATGGGCAGCTATGGCGGCTGCAGCAGCCTATACATAAGATTATAAGGAAATAAGGGGGGTTGGGCAATAAAAATAAATGATGTGAGGGAGGCGGATGTTTTGGAAGTAAAAGGAACTTTTGATGTAAAACGTTTTTATGAAACGTTGGCGCGGATTATGTCGCAGAAAGAAAATATGGCGATTACCGTCACAGTGCATGAGGATGTGGACAGGGAAAACATTGCAGAAACGGATGTCCCAGAAATGCAGCAGGCAATATAAACCATGCAGCAGGCAGTGTAAATCAGTAAGGAGGCAAATAAATTGGATAAAAGGTTAATGCAGCAGTCCCAGCATTTTGAAGGAAATCCAAGGCCGGACTGGGAGTTGATAGGCATGAAAGACAATGGTGTGTGTTATATACGCTATTATCGGGATAAGCAGGGAAAATGCTGGCATAACAGCCAAAAAAAGAGAAGAAAAGAGCCATATGGGAATATTGTTATCCGGGAAGATGAATCGGGAAGGACATTCGCGAAGAGGGTTTATCCAAAAAGGAAAAAACGAAAGATGGCATAGAAAAAGGGCATCCGTTGGCAGTGGATGCCCAAAAATATAAATAAGATGAACATGTCTATAAAATAGCATGAAGGAATTGATTTGTCAAATAGTCCTGCAGATGCGCACAAATATGCAGCAGGAAAGGAGAAGCCAGATGCAGAGAGAGAAACTTAAAAAATGCCGGGATGCAGGCGAGATGCTGGAAACAAGAACTGGAGCGTGTAAATTCTGCGGCCAGGCAACCGTGGAAGAAATGCCAATGGAATGGACGCAGGAAGATGTAAACGAATATGTGACGGAGATATGTAGTTGTG
The DNA here is from genome assembly GCA_949746255.1 of uncultured bacterium. Lineage (GTDB taxonomy): Bacteria > Bacillota > Clostridia > Christensenellales > Borkfalkiaceae > Coproplasma. The sequence continues at coordinate 79 of CATKAP010000305.1, read as the reverse complement.
ACAGCGCGGAATATTATCAGAGAAAGAAGAGGCAGAAAGAACGCGCTCATGAAAGAATCACGTTTTTGTTTGGGGAAGG
>CATKAP010000304.1 GCA_949746255.1 uncultured bacterium | reverse complement strand
CTTTATCGTAAAAAATTAAAAGCAATGAAAACGTTTGTATTTCTCGAATAGCTGTGATATAATATTTTCGGTCGATATAGGTCGATTCGTTTGGTGTGCGCAAATTTTAAACGTTGTTCGGCTTAACCAAATTTGTAGTAACGAAATAGAAAAGATAAGAGGATTTTATAATGCAAATTCATTTTTCGCCTCCCGACATATCCGATTTGGAAATTGACGAAGTGACGCGCGCTCTTAAATCGGGTTGGATAACTACGGGGTTGCGAACAAAGGAGCTCGAAAAGCAAGTCGCGGAATTTTGCGGCGTTGAAAGAGCTGTTTGTTTGAACTCCCAAACGGCGTGCGCCGAAATGGCGCTTAGGGTTTTCGGTATAGGCGAAGGCGACGAAGTGATTACCACCGCTTACACATATACCGCCACAGCTTCGGTTATTTGCCATGTGGGTGCAACTCCCGTTTTAATCGACACGCAGAAAAACAGCCTTGAAATGGATTATGCCCAGCTTGAAGCCGCCGTAACTGAAAATACTAAGGCTATTATACCTGTTGATATTGCCGGCATTCCTTGCGATTACGATAGAATATTTAAAATAGTCGAGCAAAAAAAGAAAATATTCAATTCGAAAAACGATATGCAAAAAGCGCTCGGAAGAATTTTAATTTTAGCAGATACGGCGCATGCGTTCGGGGCAAAATATGAGGGGAGAAGCGTGGGGAGCGTCGCGGATTTTTCGGCGTTTTCATTCCATGCTGTGAAGAATTTTACTACTGCCGAAGGAGGGGCTCTTACTTGGCGCAATATTAAAGGCGTAGACAATAACGAAATATATAACAAACTGCAATTATTGTCGCTTCACGGGCAATCGAAAGATGCGCTGTCTAAAATGAAGCTCGGAGCTTGGGAATACGACATAGTGGGAACTTGGTATAAGTGCAATATGACGGATATTGCCGCAGCCGTAGGTCTTGCTCAAATGAAGCGTTACCCCGATATGTTGAAAAGAAGAAAAGAGATTATAGAAAGATACGACAGCGCGTTTAATCCGTTGGGACTAATTACGTTAAGCCATTATACTAATGAGCACAGTTCGTCGGGGCATTTGTATATTACCCGAATAAACGGAATAAACTCCGAGCAAAGGAACGAGGTTATAAACAAAATGGCGGAGCGCGGTATTGCGTGCAACGTTCATTACAAACCGCTTCCCATGCTGACGGCATACAAAAACATAGGATTTAAAATTGAAAATTATCCTAACGCTTATAACAATTTCGTTAACGAAATCACGTTGCCGTTGCACACCTGTTTAACCGACGAAGAAGTGAATTATATTATCGACAATTATTCGGAGCTTATTAAATGCTACTGAAAAGTTGGGACAAACTTCCGGACTTTGTAAGAAACGACGCCGTATATCCGTATTACAGAAAGTTAAGAAGAAAAAACTTTTCGCTGTTTTGGAAACGTATTTTCGATATAATAGTTTCGTTTATTTTATTGATTTTGTTGTCGCCGATATTCGTGTTTCTTGCATTAGCAATTAAAGTAACTTCCAAAGGACCCGTGTTTTTTCGCCAACAAAGAGTTACGCAGTACGGAAAAATTTTTCGAATTTTCAAATTTAGAACTATGGTGGTTAACGCGGAAGCGGTGGGCGCGCAAGTTACCGAAAAAAACGACGCCCGCATAACGAAAGTGGGTAAGTTGATTCGCAAATGTCGTTTGGATGAAATTCCTCAGCTTTTAAACATTTTATTCGGCACCATGACTTTTGTCGGTACGCGACCCGAAGTTCCCAAATATGTGGAACGTTACACTAAGGAGATGCGGGCAACGTTATTACTTCCGGCAGGCGTTACAAGCTTGGCGAGCATAAAGTATAAAGACGAAGACGATTTGCTTGAAAATTCCGAGAATATAGACGAAGCTTATATAAACGTCGTGTTGCCGGGAAAAATGAAATACAATTTGCTGTCTTTACGCAAGAGCGGTTTTTTCCGCGATATAGGAGTAATGTTTTTAACAGTGTTTGCGGTGTTTAAGAGATGAATAATTTGCAAGAACAACAAACGCCGAAGTTTTCGGTTTTGCTTTCGGTTTATTATAAAGAAGTGCCCGAATTTTTCGACACTTGTTTAGAAAGCGTTTATAATCAAACGGTTAAAGCTTCGGAATGGGTGATTGTTAAAGACGGACCTATTACGGAAGAATTAGAAAGCGTTATACAAAAGTATAAAAGTTACGACGGCGTTTGTATTAAAGAAGTTCCGCTTGCCGAAAATCAAGGGTTGGGTATAGCTCTTTCTCACGGCGTTGTTGCGTGCAGTAATGAACTTATAGCGAGAATGGACACCGACGATATTGCTGTACCCGACAGATTTGAATTGCAACTGAAAGAGTTCGAACTCAATCCCGATTTGGATTTGTGCGGCGGGCATATAATTGAATTCGAAACCGACCCGAACGACCCCGTTGCGGAGCGCAAAGTTCCTTTAACGCAAGAGGAGATAACCGAGTATCAAAAAAAGAGAAGCGCTTTTAATCACATGACGGTTATGTTTAAAAAAAGTAAAGTGCTTGAATCGGGAAATTATAAACACGCTCCTTTAATGGAGGACGATATGTTGTGGGTAGACATGTTGATGCACGGGGCAAAGTGTAAAAACATAGATTCCTATTTGTGTATCGTGCGAACTAACAGAAACATGATAGCGCGGCGAGGCGGTCTTAAATATTTTAAAAAATATAAGAACGCGCGAAAACTTATTTATAAGACGGGGTTTATAAGTCGTTCGCAATATTCAAAGACGAATTTTATTCAGTTTTTTGTGTGCATTATGCCGAGTTGGTTGAGAAAGTTCGTGTTTTTCCGTTTAATACACAAAAAGCCTAAAAATAAAGACGTAAAAGATGAATAACGAAATAAATTTAGAACAACTTAAAAAAATCGAGCTCGATTTGGTAAAGTCCGTTCACGAAATTTGCGTGCGCGAAAATTTTCGTTATTCTTTGGGCGGCGGCACGTTGCTCGGCGCGGTGCGTCATAAAGGGTTTATTCCGT
>CATKAP010000303.1 GCA_949746255.1 uncultured bacterium | reverse complement strand
CGCATATTTTGCGCAGTCCTGGGCGCAACTTGATTTTGATATTATCGATGTAACGTTCACAAAAGATAACGTATTGACCGTTATCCCCTGCATAATGTCGCCGATAGATATCATTGCCGACCAGGAACACCCGATAGACCCTTATCCCGGTAAAGGCTTGCCGTGGTGGGCGATTGCGCTGATTATTGTTGCCGCCGTTGCCTTGTTGGTTGTATTGCTTTATTTCGGATTCCCTGTTCTGCGCGGTGTGTTCAAAGTTATAGGCAAAATTATACTTACAGTATTCAAAGTGCTATGGCTTATCATTTCCGCGCCGTTCCGCGGCATTGCCGCGCTTGTCAAGCGCGGGCGAGAACGTCGGGAACGTAAGCGGGCAACCGCAACGCCCAACAAGACAAAGCCAGGCAATAAAAAACGCAAAGGCAAAAAGAAAAAACGCGCTAAGCCGCCTATTTCCACTCCACCGCCCGCCGACGCGTCTACAAGTTCAAGCCAAAGAAAAATACATAAAGTCAGAGGTAAAAAATAAAATGTTTTTCAATTTAATGATGTCATTTGTATTAGCGGGCGCAAGTGCGTTCGCGGGGTGGGTTTTACAGACTATCACAAGATTAGACTATTTTAATTTCAGTAAGTGGCACATATTTTTTTACATTATGGCGGGCGCAATAGTGCTTGCGGGCTTGATTGATTTTGCACGTTGCATAATCATTCTATGCCGCCGCGCGGGTAGGAGCGGCGGAAATCTTCCGAAACTTCCGAAGACGAAACTACCGAAGCGGTAAATTATGGCTATTACGATAATTGCAGGCGCGCCAGGTTCGGGCAAAACTTCGCTTGCCGCGGCTTTGCTTTGCGAAATTTACAGAACGCAAGGCGAAACGTTGCAAGAAGAAACAGCGGCAAAAATCGAAGCGGCAAACGAAAAGCGTTTAAACCCGCTTGAAATTCCCCAAAAGCCCCCCATTTATGCTGATTTTGACATCGAATTTTTAGTCGGCTATGAAGAATATTACAAACCGTATTTTATAAACGGTTTCTATTTAGGGCTCCCAAATGACAAAATGCAAACGCAATTTGTACCGCCAGGCAGTAAAATTTTTCTGTCAGAAGTCCAACGCTACTATGACAGCCGAAAAAAAGCCCTGCCAGACCACGTTAGCCGCTTTTTTGAAATGCACCGTCATTATGGTATAGATATTTATCTTGACATACAGCGCGCAATGCTCGTTGATTTAAATATCAAAGAACTTTGCCGCCGTTTTATCGAGATACAGTCGCACCAGAATATTACTGACGAAAACGGTCGTATATTCAAAACCGTTTGGACTTACCGCGAGTTCGGCTCCTGGATAGAATACGAGCAGTATTTAAGCAGTAACGCCCAGACTTACATAACAAAAACATATACGCATAACGGAAATATTTTTGAATGTTTCAACAGTTTCAGTTTCTATGAAGAATTTTTCCCGCCCGAAAACGGCAAATTCAGTTACTTAGAATATAAGAGCCGCACGGCATCACAAGACCTTGACGAAGCAACAGCGGCATTTTATAAAATCAGCGAACCCGAAATTTACCGGGGCAAACCGAAAGAAAATAAGGAAAAGAAACAATGAACGCAATTAAGGAATTAGGCGAACTACAAGAAAGTTTCTTTGAAAAATGGGCGCAATTTGATAAGTATAAAGACAAATTATCAAAGAAACAACGCGACCGTATGGAAGAAGATTTATTCAAACTTTATCACGAAGAACACGAACGGCTTATAAAGAAAATTGAACTTGAAAACGCGGGCAATGATTATGATTTGGACGTTCAGAGGGAATATCTACTCCCCCGCCGTTGTGGTATGTTTTGGCTTAAAATCAATTTTATCGCAAAACTGATACGCCGAGAACGTGAAGCCCAAATTGAAAGTGATTTCAATAAGCGAACAACGGCAATCGAACGTCTGGAAGCCGCGCTCGAAGAAGCAACCGAGAACGCAACCCCGACAGGCGAATCGCAAGCACCGACACAGCAAGCAGAGAACGCCCAGGACGGGCAAGAGCCGACAGCAACGGACAACAAGCCGAAAGGCAAAACAAAGCCGCAGAAGCCCACAGACGGGCAAGAAATCGACAAAGGGAAACCGCAAACGCAGGACACCGCGCCCAATACACCACTAATAGCTAAAAAATAGGCTGTTTACGAAACCCGAAATGAACAAAGAGAAAGACAACATAATTAACCGTGGCGGGTGGTCAGCTCGCTGACCTTACGCGGTTAATTATGTTGACGGTTTCGGGTTTCGGTAACGCCGTATATAAATATGGGGTCAGGGCGAAGCCCTGCCGCATTAAAAAAGCTTGGTCGCGCAATGTAAGCCGTAGAAACGCCGAAAATCTGCTTAAAATCGGGCTTACCGCAAAAACCGTGAGAAACAAAGAAAAAACGCGCCCGAAATCGGCGTTTTTAGCCCGTGAGAGCGAAAAAATTTAAAATCAAGGGGTAAATTATGGCAGTTTTAAGCAAAGTTATAAAAGTTTGGGTGTGCACTTGCGACAAATGCGGGAAAAGTCAGGAAGTCGCACCAAGCGACGAAATTTACAACGGCGCGGCGGCTGTTCGCTCGATTGGTTGGAAGTTTGGCAAAGACCGAAGTGTTAAATGCGCGGAGTGCCGCTCTCGTGATTGGGACGACCATTATCAATATATAGCCGCATACAAGCAAGAGAAGAAAAACCGCGACGTTGCGGAGTAGTACGGCCACGAACTACACCGTACCGGCATAAGTGGTACGGCCACGGACTACACCGTGCCGGCATAAGTGGTACGGCCACGGACTACTTAAATCGAATACAAAAGGAGCAAAAAGCAATGCTAACGACTATTAAAAACTATGTCTGTGACGATTGCGGGCGTGAAACCGAGTTCAGAGGTTACCGTCAAGCCCGCGCCGCAAGTTGGGCGATTAGTAAGACTTATACAAAATGCTATTGTCCCCTCTGCGCTCCAAACCACCGCCGCGGCAAAGCCGCAGACAAGAACGACGACCCGCCGCAACTTCCCGACGGTTTGGGACAGTTGAAAATCATTTAAAGTAATATCAAAAGGAAACGCAATGCAGGACACAGCAACAAAAAAACTTAATAT
>CATKAP010000302.1 GCA_949746255.1 uncultured bacterium | reverse complement strand
TTTAATTTGAAAATTTTAAGCGGCACGCGCGGCTATAGCCGCGCGTGCCGTTAATTTACTTTACAAAATTTGCCGCCTTTGTTATAATTTTAATCATGAAATGTGCCGACGACTGGAAAGATTATAAAATACTTTCCACTTCAGACGGAATGAAGTTGGAAAATTGGAACGGTGTAATCCTTTTGCGCCCCGACCCTCAGGTTATTTGGAGCGGCGAAGAGGATTTGTTTTCACGTAACGATATAAACGCGGTTTACCGCCGTAGCGAAAAAGGCGGCGGCGCTTGGGAAAAAAGAAAAAGTTTTCCCGAAGAGTGGACGGTCGGATACCGTGATTTGACTTTTAAAATAAAACCTATGGGTTTTAAACATACCGGGCTTTTTCCCGAACAAGCGGTCAATTGGAACGCTATGCGCTTTTTGATAGAACGCGCAAAATCTGACGGCGGAGAAGTTAAAATTTTAAACCTGTTCGCATATACCGGCGCGGCTTCGGTTGCTTGCGCCAAATCGGGCGCACTCGTTACCCACGTGGACGCGGCGCGCGGTATGGTGGAACGTGCGGGGGAAAACGCAAGACTTTCCGGCGTGGAAAGCGGGATACGTTACATAGTCGACGACTGTATGAAATTCGTTGCGCGAGAAATTCGCCGCGGTAACAAATATGACGCGATTATTATGGATCCTCCTAGTTACGGCAGAGGACCCAACGGAGAAATGTGGAAGATTGAACGCGATTTGTTCGGTTTCGTAAAATCATGCGCCCGGCTTTTATCGGAAAAACCGTTGTTTTTTTTGATCAACAGTTATACAACGGGTTTGCAGCCCGCCGTTCTTAAAAACATACTTACGCTTGCGCTTAAAAATTTCAAAGGTAAAACCGAAGCTTACGAAGTGGGGATAGCAACGGAGGAAGGAATTCCTCTTCCGTGCGGCGCGAGCGGGTTGTTTACAGGAGATAATTATGAAAATTGAAGATTTGAATATTTTATACGAAGATAACCATGTTATAGTTGTTTTAAAGCCGCAGATGATCGCGTGTTGCCCCGATGAAAGCGGTGACGAGAATCTTTTGGACGCGGTAAAAGAATACCTTAAAGTGACATACAATAAACAGGGAAACGCGTTCGCCGGGCTTGTGCACAGGCTTGACCGCCCTACGGGAGGGGTAATGGTTTTCGCAAAGACCAGCAAAGCGGCTGCCAGACTTTCCGATAAAATGAAAAGCGGCGGTTTCGAGAAAAAATATATAGCCGTACTTTGCGGCGTACCAAATAAAAAAGCGGCGGTATTGGAAAATTATCTTAGAAAAAATTCCGTCACAAATACCGTATACGTTTGCACGCAAGCGGAAGAGGGCGCCAAATTTGCCTCTTTGGAATATAAAATTAAAGAGGAAAAGTCCGGGCTTGCGCTAGCCGATATAACTTTACATACGGGTAGAACGCATCAGATAAGAGTGCAGTTTGCTTCTTTGAATTGTCCGGTGTACGGCGATATGCGTTACGGCGGTGAAAAAGCCGTAAAGGGTAAACTTGCTCTGTGGGCATATTCTTTGAAGTTCGCGCATCCCGTAACGGGCGAAACAATGCGTTTTTTGGCGGAACCGCCGAAGGAACTTTCGCCCTGGAAACTATTCGGTGATTTATCGGTAATTTAATATTATGTTTTAAAACGGAGATTAAAATGACCTGTTTGAAAAAAAAGATTAAAAGCCTATTTATTGTTTTGTTTGCACTCATAATTGTTTCGTCGTTCGCAACGGCGGGGTGCGGCATAACGGAAAATCCGCCGTCGTACGAGACTGAATCGGAAACGCCATTACCGGGCGACGACGACGGCAAAGAAGAGGATTTACCTCCCGAAGAAGAAAAAGACCCGCCGATTTGGTCGCAAACTTATGTTTTGCCGAAAGCCGATAAAGTTAAGGAACGGTTAATTGAAATTTACGGCGGAGAGGAAAAATTATTTTTATTGCAAGACAGAGTTTTGCGTATGCCGTGTCCGCAAGACGGCGCGTATATAACTTTTAATTTTACATACCGGATAAACGATTACGCAAAGACTTTGTTTGAGGATAGCGTTGCGGAATTTAACGATGTTTTTGCGGTGATTAATCCGAACTATAAATTTAAAATAAACTATCAGCCGTCGGAAGACGATTTTAAGAGTCCGTATTCCGTAAGAATGAACAAGGTTGTTTCTTTTACCAAACCGAACACTTTGGGAACTGCGGCAATGAGTACGGGCGGAGAATATACCGGCGACTTTTCTATACAAATAAGAGAGGACGTGTTGGTTGACGGCGGCGAAATCCTTTCGGTATTCAAACACGAAACGTTTCATTTGCTCGGCGCGGGAGACGCGTACAATAATCCCAATGCCACGCAAGATACTATAATGCAGGGGTATTCCTTAAACGGCTGTTTTTCTTTCAGCCGTTCCGACGTGGAATTTTTAGACGCGATGTACCGTAATCCGGAAAATCCTTACGGCGACAAAGAAATTTCCGACTATATTTCAAATTATGTTGAAAGTAACGTCCGCACTTATTCCGTAAACGAAAAGGCTGCTTATAATAGAGTTTTAAAAGGACTGACTTATGAGAGTTTACGTGAGCAGGTACTTGCCGCAAATTATAAAAACGAAGATAAAAATAAAGTTTTAGGCGTGCTTTCCGAAGATTGGGATTTTGAGGAAAGTTTCGGTAAAAGCAATGTGAATTTTACGGAACTTACTCCTGAAACAGAGGACGAAACCACGGTGTATTACAGCGGTTCGTTTGACGTTGCCTCGGGAAAGTACTGGCACGGTACGAGAAAATACGGAAGTAATTTATCGAGTAGCATGGGCATCGGTTATAAAGATTACGGCGGCGGTATTTTGTTCGCTTCGCCAAACGGAACGGCAAATCCTACTTTTTTCGTTAAAAACGGCGGTTACGTTTTTGCTTTTCACCGGGTAGGCGGATTTAACGCGCTGGATTTGTTGGACGTAACATTATTGCGGATTTATACGCTTTAAAGAACGTATATTAAAATAAGCGGGCGCGCTCTTTTAAAGAGAGA
>CATKAP010000301.1 GCA_949746255.1 uncultured bacterium | reverse complement strand
TCATAATTTCGGGCAGAGGCGGCGAAAGTTCAAAGCTTTACGAGGAAGTGGACAAGTTTGTAAGAAAACTTACAGGCGGGTTCGACGACGATAAAAAGGACGCGGAAAAGAACGTTTTTACCAAAAAACAAATTGATTCTTTTAAAGTTATTTTGAAAAATGCGGCGGAAGAAGGCGGCGCCGTTTACGCTAAATTCGACGCCGTTTCAATCGAGTATTTACGTTCACTTGATGCAGAAAAAGACTATGAAAGCGAAGATTTCGATAAAATAGACGCAATATTGGGTGAAATTCTTGCAACGGAGAACAGTAAAAACAGAGCTAAGCTGTATGAAGTGATTTACGCGCTTTGCGACGTGGTTAACGAAAAGCTTAAATTTATAAACGCTCAACTTGACGTGTTGAACGGAGAAGATAAAAAGCAGGACGCAGTCAAGAAGAAAAAAGCCGCGCAGGACGATTCTCCTCTCGAAAACGATAAAGCCACGTTAGACCGTTTCGCTTCTTATCTCACTTTAAAGACCTGGGATTACATTATCGACAGAAAAGATAAGTCTGTAACAATTACTGAAAAGGGTGCGGAAAAGGCGGAAGAGTTTTTCCATATTAACAATCTCGGCGATATAGAAAACGCCGATTTAAACCATCATATTCAACAGGCTTTAAAAGCGCACGAATTGTTCCATAACGGAGAAGAATATATTGTTGCCGACGACGGCGAAATATTAATAGTTGACGAATTTACGGGACGTGTACTTCACGGCAGAAGATATTCCGACGGACTTCACCAGGCTATAGAGGCCAAGGAACATGTAAAGGTTAAAGAAGAGAATAAAACTCATGCAACGGTAACTTTCCAGAATTATTTCCGTTTATATGCAAAACTCGCGGGTATGACGGGTACGGCTATGACCGAAGAGGACGAATTCAGAACAATTTATTCTTTGGACGTCGTTCCCATTCCCACAAACCGCCCCGTAATGCGCGTGGATTACGCGGACATGATTTATTCCACGGTCGAAGGTAAGAAAAAGGCTATCGTAAACGAGGTGGTTGAACGTCACGCAAAAGGTCAGCCTATTCTTATAGGTACCGTAACGGTAGATAAGTCTGAGGAAATTTCCCGACTTCTTCGCCGCAACGGCGTTAAACACAATATCTTAAACGCAAAGAATCATGAACGCGAGGCTGAAATCGTGGCGCAGGCGGGCAGACTCAACGCCGTGACAATCGCTACAAACATGGCGGGACGCGGCACCGATATTCTTTTGGGCGGCAACCCCGAATATCTTGCTAAAAAGCGTATGCGCGAAGAAGGTTACGACCACGAAATGGTTGAAGTGGCTATATCGTACGCGGACAGACAGTTTACGGAAGAAGAGCAAACAGCTCGTAACCGTTACGCCGAACTTTACGATATGTATAAAAAAGAGACCGACGCGGAAAAGAAGGAAGTTATAGCGGCAGGCGGCTTGTGTATACTCGGTACCGAACGTCACGAATCGCGCCGTATAGACAATCAGCTCCGCGGACGAAGCGGTCGTCAGGGCGACCCCGGAGATTCGGTATTCTTCATTTCTTTGGAGGACGATTTAGCAAAACGTTTCGGCGGCGAAAGCATGAAAAAACTTTACGCCGTGTTCAAGGTCGACGACGATCAGTGCTTGCAATCTAAAATGCTTACGAGAAGCATAGAAAACGCTCAAAAGGCTATAGAGGGAAGAAACTTCGGAATAAGAAAGCACACGCTTCAATATGACGAGGTTATGAACGAACAGCGTAAAACCATTTACGGCGAACGTTTAAAGGTTTTGAAGGGCGAAGACGTCCACGAGCAAATGTTAAAGTATATTCCCGATTATATCGCTAAAGTAGTCGGAGAAACCGTCAATACAGACGCTATGCCGGAAAAATGGGACGAGATTGCTTTAAACGAAGCGTTGCAACAGAAAGTATATCCCGAAGAATGCACTTTTGTGGTTACCCGCGATATGCTTGAAAAGTGGGATTACGAGCGCGCTATAAGCAAAATTTCGAAAGAAGTAATTAAATCTTACGAACAGAAAATAGAAAATATATCGGTTATGACCGAAGGACAGGTAGACTATCGGCAGGTAGAGCGTAACGAGCTTCTCCGCAGCGTTGACCGCAATTGGATTGATCATATTGACGCAATGGATCAGCTCCGCAAGGGCATAGGGCTTCGAGGTTACGCTCAACAGGATCCCGTTATCGCTTATAAACAGGAAGGATACGATATGTTCGAAGAAATGGTTGAACGCGTTCAGACGACAACTATTTCAAGACTACTTAAGGGTAAAATCGTTCGTGTGGAAACAGGTTCAAGAGTTCCCGTTCAATCAATGCCTTCTGCGGAGCGTATGAGAAATACCTCTGACGGCAGAGTAAAAGAAATTCCGGAAAGACAGTCGCAGCCGGTTGCAAGAACAGCGCCTGCCGCGCAGACGCCTCCGGCAAATTCAACTGCGCCCGCAATAGGTTCTATGCCGTTGCCGCCGAAAGATTTGGCTACTAACATTGGCGCTAAACAACTTCCCAAAGTAAATAAAGTAAAAGTAGGCAGAAACGACCCTTGCCCTTGCGGTTCGGGTAAGAAATATAAGGATTGCTGTTACTGGAACGACAATAAATAAAAACACATTTAAACGTCGTAATAAGGCGTTAAGCTCCGTGCCGCCTCGGTTTCTTACAGATAAGTAAGCGCCTTCGGCGGTACTCGTTTTAAATGTGTTGCTCGCTTCCCGGCGTTTTTATCGGGCGCGGAACGGCTTGGATTTTCGTTAGAGGATTAATTATGTTTAAAGCAGACGATTACAGATTAAAATTGAAAGCGCTTGAAAATACGCTTTCCGAAGCAAAATACGCGCTTGATATAGATAATTTGGGCGGTCGGCTTGAGGAATTAAAAGCCGAACAGGAAAAGCCCGAAGTATGGCAGGATTTGGAGAAATCCAAAAAAATCGGCAGGGAAATTTCCATTGTGGAAAACAAAATGAATTCCTATAAAGCGGGTGAAAACGCGCTTGCCGACGCTTACGCCTTTATCGACCTTATAGAAGAAGCGGACGACGAAAGTCTTATTCCCGAGCTTGAAAGTATGATAACGACGGCGGAGAATGACATTGAAAATATGCGCATACGCGCGCTGTTGCGCGGCGACTATGACGCAAACAACGCTATTTTGAATCTTCATGCGGGAGCGGGCGGTACGGAAGCCTGCGACTGGACTCAGATGTTATACAGAATGTATTGCCGTTACTGTGAGAAGCAGGGATTTAAAGTGACCGAACTCGATTTCGAAGACGGCGACGAAGCCGGACTTAAAAGCGTTTCTTTTAAAATAGACGGAGAAAACGCTTACGGCTTTCTCAAAGCTGAAAAAGGCGTTCACAGGCTTGTAAGAATTTCCCCTTTCGACAGCAATAAACGCCGTCATACTTCTTTTGCAAGTCTTGAAGTAATGCCCGAAGTGGACGATTCGGGCGAAGTTGAAATTCGCGACGAAGATATTAGAATAGACGTTTACCGTTCTTCGGGGGCGGGCGGACAAAAGGTCAACAAAACCGAAACCGCAATACGTATCACGCATTTTCCTACGGGAATAGTCGTAACATGTCAGAATGAACGCAGTCAGTTGCAGAATAAAGCAATGGCTTTCGAGTACCTTCGCGCAAAACTCGTTGAAAGGCAGATAGCCGACCGCGAGGCGGCGGATGCCGAAATTAAAGGCGAAATCAAAAAAATCGAATGGGGCAGTCAGATAAGAAGTTATGTTTTCTGCCCTTATACCCTCGTAAAAGACCATAGAACGGGTTATGAAAATACCAACGTTCAGGGAGTTATGGACGGGGATATACAGGGGTTTATTATAGATTATCTCAAAAAAACCGTATAACGGTTCACGAAAATCTCGCGCAGTGACGCTGCGATTTTCCGTGATTTGGGAAACCAAGTTCCCCTGCCCGCAATCCTAAGGGCTCACTTATAATATAATTGCGGGCATTCCCTTCCGGTGAGCCGAAGGTTTTCGCAAATTGTGTCTGCGGGCAAAAAACGCGGTTTTTACCCGCAACGTAATTTAAATATATGTACGATATAAAATCTTTTAAAATTAAAAAAAAACCAGTGATATTGGGCATTGAATCGAGTTGCGACGAAACCGCGGCGGCAGTTATTCGCGGAAGGAAACTCTTATCTAGTAAAATAATCTCTTCGGCGACCGAACAGGCAAAGTACGGCGGTGTAGTGCCGGAAATAGCTTCCCGCGCTCATACGGAAGCGGTGGACGAGGTGGTTTGTCTTGCCTTGGAAGAAGCGGGCGTTTCCGTAAAAGATCTGGACGCCGTAGCGGTTACTTACGGCGCCGGACTTTTGGGCGCGCTTTTGGTGGGGCTGTCGTTTGCAAAATCGCTTGCCTATGCGCTCAATATACCTTTAATTGCCGTAAACCACATACGCGGTCATATGGCGGCGGCTTATTTGGTGGATGAAGAGCTTAAGCCACCCTTTATAACTTTGTTGGCTAGCGGGGGGCATACCGCAATTTTACATACTTCGGATTATACGCATTTCGAAGTTTTGGGAGGAACGTGCGACGACGCGGCGGGGGGAGCTTTTGATAAAGTTGCCCGTGTGCTCGGGCTCTCATATCCGGGGGGCGTTAACGTGGAACGTCTTGCCTCGGACGGTAAACCCGTAGTTGCCTTGCCGAAGGCGAAGGTTAAAAATTCGGAAGAGCTTAAATTTTCGTACAGCGGTTTAAAAACAGCCGTAATAAACTACTGTCATACGGCTGAGCAGCGCGGAGATACGGTAAATAAAAGCGACGTTGCGTGTTCGTTTCAATACGCTGCGGTTGTGCCTTTGGTTCAAAGCGTTGTCGAATGCGCAGTAAAGCTCGGAGTTGGAACTGTTACTGCGGGCGGCGGTGTAATTGCTAACGGGTTTTTGAGGGAAGAACTTGCGAAAGAATGTAAAAAGGCGGGTTTAAAACTGATTTTGCCCGAAAAAAAATATTGTACCGATAACGCGGCTATGATTGCCGCCGAGGGACTTTTACAGTATAATGAGGGAAATTTTGCGGATTTGAGTTTAAACGCGGTTGCGGCAATTCCTCTCAAATAATAAAAATCGCTTTACATTTTAGAAAGTATTTTATATAATTTAATTACAATTGAATTATAAATGCGACGACAAAGGACAACGTCTTTTAATTAAAGCTTTCAGAGAGCCGCCGTTCGGTGCGAGGCGGTAAGCGGATTAAAAGGATATCACCTTTCAGCTTGTTTTCCGAAAGCTCCGGCAATTAAGAAGATACGGTTTCGTAGCCCGTTACAAGTTACGGCAAATGTTGGTTTGTTTTGGTGGTTAAAAGCGCAATTTTACGGCGTCCGGACAACGGGCGCCGTTTAATTATACAAAAAGTATGGAGTGCATAATGTATAATAAAGTAGACACGTCTTTAAATTTTGTGGACAGAGAAAAAGAAGTTATAGAGTTTTGGAAAAAGAACGGGATTTTTGAGGAAAGTATCAAAAAGAACGAAGGCTCGGAAGAATTTTCCTTTTACGACGGTCCCCCCACGGCTAACGGAAAGCCGCATATCGGGCATATTTTGACTCGCGTTATGAAAGATATAATTCCACGCTATCAAACTATGAAAGGCAAGCACGTTTTAAGAAAGGCGGGCTGGGATACGCACGGGCTCCCCGTAGAATTGGAAGTTGAAAAAATCCTCGGATTGGACGGTAAACAGCAAATTGAGAGTTACGGTATAGAACCGTTTATAAAGCAGTGCAAACAATCGGTATGGAAATATAAGAGCGAATGGGAAAAGATGTCTGACCGCGTTGGTTATTGGGTGGATATGGACAACCCTTACGTCACATACGAAGATAAATATATCGAGTCCGAATGGTGGGCGTTGAAAGAAATGCACAAAAAAGGACTTTTATATAAGGGGCACAAAATTGTTCCATATTGCCCGAGATGCGGAACGGCGCTTTCCTCGCACGAGGTGGCGCAGGGATATAAGCTTGTTAAAGAAAATTCGGCGGTGGCGCGCTTCAAGGTTAAGGGAAGCGAAAACCGCTATATTTTGGCATGGACCACCACGCCCTGGACTTTGCCCTCCAACGTGGCGCTTTGTGTAAATCCGAACGAACCTTATGTGGAATTGGAGGCGGACGGCGCAAGATATATCCTTGCCGAAGCTCTTGCGGGTAAGTTTTTCGAGGAATACAAGGTAATAGAAAAGAAACCCGGTAAAGATTGGGAGGGGTTGGAATACCTTCCGTTATTTAACGAAACAACAGAAGAAATTAAGCGCGTTTCTCCCGCAAGCGCACCTTTGAAAGCGCATTACGTGGTTTGCGATAATTACGTAACCATGGGCGACGGCACGGGCGTCGTTCATATCGCTCCCGCGTTCGGCGAGGACGACTATAAGGTGGGGAAGAAATATAATCTGCCCGTAGTTCAGCTCGTCAACGAACGCGGTTGTTTCGACGAAAGGTTTATTGCTTCTTTGAACGGCGTATTTGCAAAAAAGGCCGATAAAACTATTTTGGAAATACTTGAAAACAACGGTTTGTTGTTTAAGGTGATACCTTTCGAGCACGACTATCCGCATTGCTGGCGTTGCGATACTCCGCTTTTGTATTATGCGAAGTCTAGTTGGTTCGTACAGGTTACCAAAGTTAAGGACGAAATCATCAAATCCAACCGTTCGGTAAACTGGATGCCCGAAAATATAAAAGATGGAAGAATGGGCAACTTCCTTGAAAACGTTATAGATTGGGGGCTTTCCCGCGACAGGTATTGGGGCACGCCTCTGCCCGTTTGGGTTTGTCCGGATTGCGGAGAGATAGAAGTTATAGGCAGTAAGGCGGAACTTAAAGAAAAGTGCGGCGTTAAAGGCGAAATAGAACTTCACCGCCCGTACCTCGATAATCTCACGTGCAAATGTCCGAAGTGCGGCGGCAAAATGAAGCGCACGCACGAAGTTATAGACTGTTGGTTCGATTCGGGCTCCATGCCCTTCGCGCAGTACCATTACCCGTTTGAAAACAAGGAATTGTTCGAGGAAACTTTCCCAGCCGATTTCATTTCGGAGGCGGTGGATCAGACGCGCGGTTGGTTTTACACGTTGCTTGTGGTAAACACAATTCTTTTCGGCAAAGCTCCCTTTAAAAATTGCATAGTTTTAGGGCACGTAAACGATAAAAACGGAATAAAAATGTCCAAACACAAGGGCAACGTTGTCGACCCGTGGAGCGTTCTCGATAAACAGGGAGCAGACGCTGTGCGTTGGTATTTTTACACGTCGTCCGCGCCGTGGCTTCCCTCGCGTTTCTCGGAAGAAACCGTTTCCGAAGCTCAGCGCAAATATATAGGCACTTTATGGAATACTTACGCTTTCTTTACGCTGTACGCCGAAATCGACAAATATAATCCCGCTGAATTCGACGTAAAAAAATGCAAGCTTTCTTTAATGGATAAGTGGTTGCTTTCCAAGCTTAACTCTCTTGTGGATTTTATCGGCAAATCGCTTGAAAATTACGAAATATTCGAAAGCTCGCGCGAGTTGCAGGAATTTTCTGATATCCTTTCAAATTGGTACGTTCGCCGTTGCCGCGACAGATACTGGGGCGCGGATATGACGGACGATAAGGCGGCGGCTTACACGACGCTTTATACGGTGTTGGTAACTCTTGCAAAGCTTACAGCGCCCTATACTCCGTTTATTGCGGAAATGATTTACGGAAATCTTGTACCGCAGTTCTTTAAAGATGCGCCTAAATCCGTTCATCTTTGTTCCTTCCCTGAGAGCGATAAGACGTTTATAGACGAAAAACTTGAAGCGGGCATGGATGAGGTTTTGAAAATAGTAATTGCCGGCAGAGCTGCGAGAAACGCCGGTAATCTCAAAAACCGTCAGCCTCTTTCTGAAATGTTTGTCGTCGCGGATAAAAATATAAAGCTTTCCGAAGAGGAAAAGAGTATAGTCCTTGACGAATTAAATGTAAAAAAATTCTTTTCCGCCGATAACGCGGAAAAATATATAAGTTATAAATTGAAGCCTCAGCTTAAAACACTCGGACCTAAATACGGTAAAAAGCTCGGTAAAATTTCCGCCTTCCTTGCAACCTGCAACGCTAAAGAAGTGGTTAACGCGGTTAAAAACGGAGGAACTTACGAAATAGCTGGAGAAGACGTGATTTTAACGCAGGAGGATCTACAGATCTTCACGGAAAGCGCGGGCGGCTTTGTGGCGGCGGAAAACGGCGGCGTTACGGTTGCTTTAAACAGCGAACTTACGCCCGAACTTATAAAGGAAGGCGTTGAGCGCGAACTTGTTTCCAAAATTCAGAACATGAGAAAGGAAGCTGGATTCGAGGTGACGGACAGAATTAAAATTTTATATAAAGCCGAAGGTAATGCGGCTGCGGTGTTGAAAGCGGGAGGTTTCGCAAAAGACGTGCTTGCCGAAAGCATTACGGAAGGCATTTCGGACGGTTTTACCAGGGAACAGAATATAAACGGCGAAACGGTAACTTTAACGCTTATAAAAAAGTAATTTAAATCATTAAACAAAAAAGGCGGTCATAGATTTATTCTATGACCGTTTTTGATTTAAAACGCGGGGATTCCGCAACCGTTACCGCCGTGAATCTTTCCGGCGGACTCAAGGCAAGGCTTACGGCGCTCGGTATAAAATCGGGAGAAAAGGTTCGGGTGCTGGGTTTTTCTCTGTTCAAAAGCAGCGTATTAATATCTTGTTCCGCAGTTCGCGTAGCTATACGCAAAGAGCCTGCGGAAAAAATAGAGGTGAGCCAATGAACGTTGTGCTTGCGGGTAATCCAAACGCCGGTAAAACAACTCTTTTTAACGCGCTTACGAAAAGCAATTTGCGAACTGGTAATTTTCACGGCGTAACCACCTCGCCTGCCAGAAAAAAGGTAAATGAAATTACTTATTCCGACGTTCCAGGTATGTATTCTTTTACGCCTTACACTATGGAAGAACAATCGGCGGTCGACGAGGTGAAAAACGCCGATATAGTTATTAATGTAGTGGACGCGCTTACTTTGGAAAACGGTTTGCGCTTAACCGAAAAAATTATCGGTTCGGGCGTAAAAACCGTTGTTTATGTAACCAAAACCAGTGCGCTTAAACGCAGGGGAGGGAAATTGGATTGCGGAAAACTTTCCTCCAGACTCGGCGTACCCGTTTTGGATTGTTCGCCGAAAAAGTTAAAAGAATATATTCAAAAAAATACTTTTCCCGCGGTTATGGCGGAAAATATACCGTTCAACGCGGCTTATTCCAGCGGAAAAATAGAAATTTCTTTGGCGGACAGACTGTTTTATAACGGCGCGTTTTCTCTTGCGGCTTTTATTATTTCGGTAATTTTAATGTTTTTTCTTGCCTTTCACCCTCTTATGCCGGGGGCGTTTTTAAAGGATTTGGTAGAAAAACTGATTTGCGAAGATTTGAACAATGCAATAGTTGCGCATATGAGCAACGAAGCGTTAATTTCGCTCGTTTCGGAGGGGATTTTGAGCGGGGCGGGCGGCGTTTTGTCGTTTTTGCCGCAACTTTTTATACTTTATCTTGTATTAACTTTGTTGGACGAAAGCGGTATAACTTCCGTACTCGCCTTTACTACAGACGGTATATTCGAAAAAGCCCGTCTTTCCGGCAGGGCTTCGTTTTCGCTCGTTTCGGGGTTCGGATGTACTGCCGCCGCAATTCTTACAACCCGCGGTTATGCAACTGTAGGCGCGCAAAAACGTACTATAGCGATACTTCCGTTTATTCCGTGCGGCGCCAAGCTTCCCGTATTTTTAACTTTTTTATCGCCGTTTTTTACCGACCCTTTTCCCGTAATTACATGTTTTTATTTTGCGGGCGTGCTGTTTGCGATAATAGTTTCGCTGGCGTTAAAGGGCGGAAACGAAGGAATGATTTCGGAAGTAACGCCGATAACTTTTCCTAATCCGAAAGCTACGTTAATAAAGTTGTTTTTTCAGTTAAAAGGGTTTATAATAAAAGTAGCTTGCGTGGTTACGCTTTTTTGCGTAATAAGTTGGTTTTTTTCGCATTTTTCCATTACATTTAAGTATGTTGACGCGCAGGATAGCATGCTCTCGTCATTCAGCAAAATTATTCTGCCTCTTTTCAAGCCAATGGGTATAGATGACTGGAGGATAGCTTACGCCGCGTTGTGCGGATTTATTGCGAAGGAGAACGTGGCGGCAACTGTGGGAATGTTGCTTCCCGCGGGAACGGGACTAGGGCTTGCGCAATCTTTGGCAATGTGTACTTTTATGTTGTTATGCCCCGCGTGCGTTTCGGCGTTTTCCGCTTCATGTAAGGAAGTAGGATTTAAATTCACCCTTAAATGTTTTGTTTTTCAGCTTATCGCGGCATTTATAGGTGGTTATATAATAAATTTCGTTTTTTCATTATGAAAACTTATAAAGTTAAAATTGAATGTAGTTTAAGAGATTTTACCGATTCGGTTTTCCCGCAGGGGGCGTTTTGTTTTACTTCTTTGTTGAGAAACAAGGATATAAAAGTAAACGGCTTGCGCGTGCGTAAAAATATTGAGCTTTGTATCGGCGACGAAGTTATTTACTACACTACGGCGGCGCAGGAAAGCGCCGTAACTCATTATACGGTTTTCGAAAACGAAAAAGTATTGATTGCGGACAAGCTTTCGGGCGTTTCAAGCGAGGGATTACTGAGCGAATTGTGCGAAAGCGGAAATTATTACGCCGTTCACAGACTTGACAGGAATACGCAGGGGCTTATAGCGTTTGCAAAAACAGAAGAAGCTCATATACAGCTTTTAAAAGCGTTTAAAGAAAGGTCGGTTGAAAAAACTTATTTAGCCGTGTGTAAAAACGTTTTAACTCAGGATAAAGCAACGCTATGCGGATATCTACTAAAGGACGAAAAGAACGCAAAAGTAAAAATTTTCGCAAAGGAAGTTAAAGGCTCCGTTAAAATAATTACCGAATATGAAGCAGTTGAAAAACGCGACGATTTGGTTTTGGTTAAAATAATTCTTCATACGGGTAAAACACATCAGATACGCGCGCATATGGCGTATATCGGTTGTCCTGTTTTGGGGGACGAAAAATACGGCGACGAGGCGCTGAATAAAAAATATTCTCTTAAAAGACAATGCCTTGTTGCAAAGCGACTTAAATTTTTACATTCTGTAAATTGCGGCATTGGGGGTAAAATTTTCGAAAGCAGGTTTTCTCCGACTGAAAATTTAAAATAAAAGCGTTTTTTAAAACTTGTAACGGGTTATAAATAAAGTAAAGATACCAAGGAGTATAACAATGCAACAGG
Organism: uncultured bacterium; assembly: GCA_949746255.1. Taxonomy (GTDB): domain Bacteria; phylum Bacillota; class Clostridia; order Christensenellales; family Borkfalkiaceae; genus Coproplasma. The sequence continues at coordinate 12,541 of CATKAP010000301.1, read as the reverse complement.
TTAAACTTGTTTCCGCCGACGAAAGACTTATTTTTTCGCTTTCGGGTGAAATAGATTCGGCGACCAGCGAAGATTTCTACGCGCAGGTAGCCGCCGCTTATGAACACGACAAGAAGGATGTGACTTTCGATTGCGCGGCGCTCACTTTTATCGACAGTACCACATTGGGAACTTTCGTAAAAATTTTGAAAATGTTGCGTGCCGGCGGGAACGATATGGTTATAGAGAAAATGCGCCCCAACGTTAAAAAACTTTTCGATATTTGCGCTTTGGATACAATTATGGAGTTCCGCTCATGAAAGAACTTAAAATGCAATTTTTTCTTGGCGACAGCGAATATTTTACCGCTTTAAGACTTGTAAGCGGCGCGGTATGCAACGCTTACGGCGCTGGTTTTGACGCGTTGGAAGATTTTAAAGTGTGTGTTACCGAGAGCGCACTCATACTTAAAAATTGCGGTTTTGAAATCGTGGACGTAACATTCGGTGGAACCGAAGAAGTAACTTGCGTTCTTTGCGGAAAAGGCGGTAAGCCTTCGGACGGCGACAACGAGCTTTCTCTTGCGTTGGTATCTGCGCTGGTGCGCGAATGTAAGTTTGAAAAGAACGGCGAAGTTATCGAAAAAGTGATTTTAAAAATATGATGGACGCAAACGAAGCGGACGAGCTGTTCAGAGAATACCGAAAAACACACTCGGTAGAACTTCGCAACAGACTTGTTGAAAATTACATGTACATAGCCGAAATACTGGCAAAAAAGTTTTCCGGCAGAGGCGTTGATTACGACGACCTTTTACAGGTTGCTTCGGAAGCGCTTATTTCTGGGGTTGAAAAATTCGACCCTGATTTGGGCAACCGTTTTACTACCTACATAACGCCTACGGTTACGGGTATGATAAAAAATTATTTCCGCGACTATTCGCGTTCGGTTCGATTGCCTCGCAGAATTTATTCGGTTGCCGCAAAAGTTAAAGAAGAAGTAAACGAATATTATAAATCTCACGGGGAAAAACCTACTGTGAAACAGCTTTCCGCCGGTACGGGTTTTTCTGAAGAACTTATTATGGAAGCTTTGGAATGTCGTACTCCCGTAAGTTTAGACGCGCGCGTGAGAGGGGAGGACGGCGAAAACGACGCTCCTTTGTATGAAGTTATAGCAGACGACGGAAATAATTTTGAAGATTTTTTGGATAAAGAATCTTTAAGAACTGAAATCGCCAAACTTGACCCTACGGAGCAGAGAGTTATTTCGTTAAGATTTTTACAGGGAAAATCTCAAACCGAGGTAGGAAAGATATTGGGGGTAAGTCAAATGTTCGTTTCCCGCGCGGAAAGAAAGATTGTGAAAAAGTTAAAGGACGCGCTCGGTTAATGGTAACTTTTAAAGTAGACGATTTAAAAGAAATGAAATCAGAGCTTAAAAATTTTACCGATTTTCTCCGTGCAAGCTGCGTAGCAGACGACGATATTTTTGCAAGTAAACTCGTTTCTTGCGAACTTATTACAAACGTTATTCGGCACGGTGGAGAACCGGCGGAATTCGTCGGCGAAATTATCGGCGGTAAAATTTGTATTACCGTTAAAGCTAAAAGCTTGGAAGGAATAAATCCTTGCGTAGACTTCCCCGATGTGTTTGCCGAAGGAGGTAGAGGATTATATATAATCCGTTATTTAAGCGGCGGCAATATAGAATGCAGAGAAGGCGGCATGAAGGTTTATTTGGAAATGCATTAAAAAAATCCCGTTACGGAATTTCCGTAACGGGATTAATTATTTAATTTAATTTAATTTAATTCATTATATTTCCTTGTTCGTAGAACTTATTCATAAGTCCGTCGGATACAAGTCCGCGAATTCTTCCGTAATAAATGAATATCGAAGCAAAGAATTTACTGTTATTTCCGCCTACCTCATAATTGGGGATAGTGGGAAGATTGCCGGTACGGCGTTCAAGGAACACTTTTGCAAATTCAATTTTTTCTTCGTTGGTAAGCTTGTTGATGAATTCGTCCGTGGGACCGTTATATATAGGTCCTACATTGTAAACCAGAGGATCGGTTTCGGCAGGCTTTTCAGCTGCTGCAACCGCAGCCGTTTCGCTTGCAACCTCCGCTTTGGGTTCTTCTTCCTTAACGGGTTTTTCTTTCTTTGCTTTTTCGGGTTTATTTTTCTCTTTCTTCTCTTTCTTTTCTTTCTTTGTAGAAAGAACTACGGTTTCCGTTGCCGCAAATTTTACGGGCTTGTATACGCATGTACGTATAATATTTATAACAAGCTGAACAAAAGCTATGCCTGCAAGAACGTAAAGCATAAGGCCTGCGTCTGCAGTTAAATTTTCAATTACAAAGCTCATTACAATCATAACCGCTACGGCGATTACTTCCAAAGCGTATCTTACGATATTGCATATAAGAAGGGCTTTGCTTGTGAGTTTGCCGAGCCCCATCATGTCGAGCATTGCGTTGAGCACAACCAACACCATAGCCGCAATTGAAGCAATAAACATAACGATGGTTAAAGCGTCCATGTTTGCGAAAGCTTCTGTAAAGTTAGTTTGGAAGAATACCATTAGATAGGTAAATCCCGCTTCGTTGCCGAACAATCCCAAACCGATATCTCCGAGTTTGCCGTCAAGCAAATCTGCGAGAGGAGGAATTATCGAGGTAACGGGGAACACCGCGAGCAATATTGCGAGAGCCGAAAGAAGGAACAAGAAAAATTTGATAAATCCGGAACCTTTCTTGTAAGCGAAGCATTGCACTATGAGCATTAAAAGCGTTCCTCCGAACGCCGCCCATAATCCCCATATCCAAACAAACGAATCGAAACCTCCAAGCGCCAATTTTTCAAGCTCTACAAATACGAGAACGAAAAGAGGTAAAAGAGCGAGTATTTCGATAACCGAAGCCGCTTTAAGAGCGGTGCGGCTTTCTTTCTTGCTTGCAAAAACAGGAATAAGCGCGATTATACCGCCGAGAGTAAACAGTGTGTAGAGTAAAACGAGAACAGCGCCGAAATCTATAGCGTTTTCTCCAAGTCCGAAAAACTTAACGGGGAAAGTATAGGTGAACGCGCTGTGGAAGAAACCTTCGCCTGCCGCCAATTCGGTTTTGAAAAGAGCGTCGACCGCGGCGGGAAGCTGTGAAAACAGCATGGTATCAACCGCGTTTTCGAAGTTGTAGGGAAGGAATAAACCTAAAATCAAACAAATCAAAGCTACGCAATACGTAACTACAGCTACGATTTTGCTTTGCTTAACAGTTGTTGTTCCCATTTGCATAATCTCCTAAGAAAAATTATTTTAATCGCCTATAGCGAGAAACATAAACGCACAATAATCTGTACAACCCATATTGTATAACAAAAGTTTATATATGTCAAGAATAAAATACGATAATTTGTCTTAAATTGAATTTTTTTAATAGTGTTAGTGCCGTAATATATGCCGTTGGATTAATCTTTAAGGACCTTTTAAAACTTACGGCATACGAAGTTTGCGTAAAATTGCGGGAATTAATACCTTTTGCACGGTGTATAATAAAAAGACGGAAACAAGCGATTGCAAAAACGTTTTTTATTTGATATAATATTCCCGAGGTATATAATGGAAGATAAATATTCTTATGCGCGTTCGGATGCTGATAAGCGTTTGAATATTGGTAAAAACGCATATATATGCGGGGATAAAGCAAAAAAAGAGTCTTTAAAACAGCGAAATATAGAGTTGTCGGAAGTGCTTTTGTTGATTTCGCGGCCTCAGAGAGAAAAACTTGTTTCCGGTTACGACGTGAAAAGTTTTGCGAAGATATTCGAGGACGAAGATATAATGCGCACCGCCGACGCTTTTTTGGAATGCGGTATGAACGTTTCGGAAACGGCACGTAAACTATATATGCACAGAAACACGTTGATGTACAGATTAAACGCCATAAAGAAACAAACGGGGCTCGATTTGAAAAATTTCAAAATGGCTTTGACTTTTAAAATATTGCACAATCTCTATACTATGAAATAAGGCGGAATTATATATGGAAAATCAATCGCGGGAAAACGTAATAGTCAAAAGAATTCTTTGTATAGTCGTGGCGTTAGTAATTGCGGCGGCGGCTTTTATCGCCGGTTTTTTTACTCATAAAATCACCCGCGGGAAAGAACTTTCTTCATACGAGTGGCTCTTAAAAACAATAGGCGAAAATTATTATTGGGACTTCGATAACGCCGAAGCGGGCGAGCTGTCTTTAAAAGCTATCGCAAGCAAGTTGGATCCTTATTCGGAATACTATACCGCCGAAGAATATGCGGCTATGCAGAACGAAAACGCTGGAGCGAAGAGCGGGGTCGGGATAAGTTACAATTTTGTGGAAGGCGAAGGCGCAAGAATAATCACCGTTGTCGGCAGTTCTCCGGCGTTTGCTTCGGGCATGCGTCCGGGTGTTCTTATTACGGGCGGAATAGTCGACGGTGAAGAGAAAACTTTTACTGCGAGCAAAGAATTTTCGGAGTTTATCGGCGGCTTTGATACGGGTGAAGAATTTATTCTTTGCTCGTCGTCGGGTAAGAGATATTCTATGAGCAAAAGTTTTTATAAAGCCAGTTATACCGCCATGTATACCAAAAACATGGAATATGTTTACGAGCTCGAAAGTCCCGAACGTTTTGCTCTTAAAACCAATATCAGCGATAAAATGGATTTCCTTCCGGAAAACGCCGCATATATAAAACTCAATCAGTTTTACGGTACGGCGGCGGACGAATTCGGAGTTTTATTGCAAAATTTCAACGCTCAAAACTGTTCGTCGCTAATTTTGGATTTACGCAATAACGGCGGCGGATACGTTTCGGTAATGAGCGATATTGCGGGGTATTTTACTTCTTCGGTTAAAAGTGAAACGTGCGTTTCTATGATTGCCGAATATAAAAACGGAAAACAGGAAAAAGATTACTGTGTCAAACATAGCGGCGCTTCGCTTTTTCCCGCCGGCACGAATTTATACGTTCTTGCCAATTCCGGTACGGCAAGCGCTTCCGAAGCTTTGATAGGCGTGCTGATAAGTTACGGAATATTAAAATACGAAAACGTGTTCATTTCGGATTTTTCTCAAAAGTATCTTGATTTTATGGCAATCGGAGGAGGAGAAGTAAAAACGGCGCGAACATATGGTAAAGGTATTATGCAGGCTACGTTTCAGAATTTTATTACCAAAGAAGCCGTTAAACTTACCACGGCGAAAATTTATTGGCCTGACGGCAAATGCATACACGACGTAGGGTTAACGGAAAGCGACGGTTGCAGACTTTCCCCGGCGGAATGGTCGGCGACCGAAAACGACGAAGAACTTCGGTTTGTTATAGACAGCATAAAATGAAAATTAAAATAAGACCGCCTGCGGAAATTTTTCCGCAGGCGGTCTTATTTTACAGGGGGTGTTTTACGTTTTTTATTCTACGCGACGAAAATAACACGCATACAAGAAAACCTTTTTCCGTACGCGTTATTTCTACTGTCGAATCGTCCTCGCATTCGAAATATTCGTCTAGTACCGTTTGCAAATCTTTTAAAAACAGCCGTTTGTCATGCTGCGACATTTCGTCTCTGTCGAAACTTATTATATTTTCGGCGGTCGTCATATCTTTTCCCTCATTTTTCTTTTTAAATATCCGTTCAGCCCGAAGTACTGTTTTATAACGTTGCAAACTTCGTCGCTTTTTCCTCTTACGGCGGAAGCGGCGAGACGGAACGCTCTGGCCGTGCTTTTTTTAATTTTTCCTACGGTCAGCAATAAATCTTCCGGAATAACGGCCACGAGAGGTGTATGTAACGCCGAAGAAATTTCCTTTGCGGATAAAGTTTCTCCGTTTAAAACCTGTCCGCCGTTAATTTTGTTTACTATAAGTTCTATTTTTTTTATTCCGCCGTCAGAAAGTTCGGAACGGCAGCAATCGGCGCTTTTCACGGAAGGAACGGAAGGTTCTGTTACGATAATCGCGCGGTTACATATGTCCGCCGCGGTTTTATCCATTAATACGTAATCGAACAGACCTTCTACATCGTTAACGGCGCGAAGTACGGAAGCCGGGTCGCGCCTTCCCTGCGTCGGCATAAAGCACAGATTTATAGCTTGCGGGTGCGTTACAAGCGTTTGTTTTGCTCGGCAAGCGCCGTTTTCGTAATCGGCGGCGGTATATACTGAAAGTTCCGCGCAACCTGCCGTAAGCATCGCGCACGAAGTTCTGTAATCGCCGTCTACTATAAGCGTGCGTTCGCCTGAAGCGGCGAGCGCGAGCCCGAGTTCCACGCAACAGGTTGTTACGCCGGAACCGCCTTTAAAACTGGTTATCAATATTTTTTCAGCCATGCTTCGATAATACTCTTTTTAAGAACGCGAAATATGCGGAAATTGCTCTTAAAATATATTATACGGTTATATTTTTCTTTGATTAACGCGCTCTGTTGGCGTTTGAAGCCTGCGCGCCGTCATACTCGCGGGTGTGCGGGCATAATATACCGTATGAAACTTTTGGAACAGATTCTCGCCGAAATGGGCGGCGAAACGTTGAAATCTTTTACCGTGGTTCCCTGTTTCGGAGGATATTTTCGCAACGTGAAGGCAATTGCGGAGTATTCTCCCGAAAAGATAAAACTTAATTTGTCGCACGGAGCGGTTTTGCTTACGGGAGAAAAGTTGGAAATAGGAAAGTATTTCGAAGAGGATATTTTTATAAAAGGTAATATAAAGGTAATAGAAATTGAATAAATTATGCGTTATATCAGTAATTTCCACTATGGAATCGGCCGTGCGCAAATTAAAAAAAGCTCGGATTTGCGTTTATAATTGCAAAAAAGAAGGCGCTGCATTTATATTTTCCGTAAAAGATAAAGATATCGAAAAAGTTTTTGCAATTTTTGCAAAGCCGTGTTATAATATAAAAGTATTAAAAAAGAGTTTTAAACGCGGTATTACGGATTTTTTGAATTTGCGCGCCGGATTGGTTGCGGGAGCCGCGTTATTTATAGCCGCAATCTGGTTTGCCAACGCATGCGTTTTGAAAATAGAAATCAGCGGCAACGGAAAGTATCTTGAACCCGAAGTGCGAAACATTGTGGTTTCGGAAGGCGCGGGGGAATTTAAATTTTATTCTTCTTTCAATAAATCCGTTGCCACCGGCAGGATTCTTTCTTTACCTCAGGTTACTTTCTGCAATATAGAAAAAAGGGGCAGCGTGCTTGTCGTCGACGTGCGCGTGGACGAAGAACACCGCGGCAATACTACTTTCGAAGCCCTTACTTCAGACGTTGACGGAACCGTTAAAAAAGTTGTCGCCGTGTGCGGAACGGCGGTCGTAGCCGAAGGGGACGCCGTTAGAAAGGGCGACCCGATAATTTGTCCTTACGCAGTGGCGGGAGATAAAACGGTTGATTGCATAGCCGCAGGATATGCGGAGTTGGAGTGTTCGGCAACGCGCGAATATTTCGCCGAATGCGAAAGCGAGGAGAATTTGCAAAACGCTTATGCTTCTCTTTTGCTGGAAGACGACCGAATAATTTCGCGCAGAGCTGATGTCAAACCTACCGACGGCGGCGTTATTTACGTAATAGAATATAATTATTTGCATAAGTTAAGTATTAATATAATTTGATATTGATTCTTGAACGAGGTTGAATGAACGGCACTATAAGAAAGATAAACGCTGAAAACACCGATAAACTGCAAAAAGTTTTGGGTGTTTTCGACGAAAATTTAAACGTAATTATGCGGGAACTCGGCGTTATGCTAAGAGTTGACGGAGTAACCATAGCCGTAAGCGGCGAAGAAGAAAAAGTTATGCAGGCGGCGGACGTTCTTGAAAATCTTTTATCGCTTGTATCGCAGGGAGAAACTTTGGATAAAGACAGGGTTTGTTACTGTGTTGAGCTTGCAAGAGAAGGTAAAGCGTCCGATATAACCAAGCTTTCTTCCGGTACCGTAGCAATAACTTTTCGCGGGAAGCCCGTAAAATGTAAAACCGTCGGACAAAAAAATTACGTGGAAAGCATAAAGCGGAATCCCGTAGTTTTCGGAATCGGTCCCGCGGGAACGGGAAAAACGTATCTTGCCGTATGTCTTGCGGTACAGGCGTTCAAGCAGAAGCAGGTGGATAAAATTATTTTAACCAGACCTGCGGTTGAGGCGGGAGAAAAGTTAGGCTTTCTGCCCGGCGACTTGCAGACTAAAGTAGATCCTTACCTTCGTCCTCTATACGACGCTTTGCAGGAAATGCTCGGTTTGGAAGTATACGCTAAATTAATGGAACGCGGCACTATAGAAATCGCTCCTCTTGCATATATGCGCGGAAGAACGCTTTCTAACGCGTTTATCATTTTGGACGAAGCGCAGAACTCCACGCGCGAGCAGATGAAAATGTTTTTGACGCGTTTGGGCGACGGCAGTAAAATGGTCGTTACCGGCGACGCAACGCAGATAGATTTGCCGGACGGCAAAAAGAGCGGACTCAATCACGCCGCAAAAATATTAAAGGACGTAGACGGCGTAGGTATAATATACCTTACGGATAAAGACGTCGTACGCAATTCCATGGTTATGAAAATAGTCAGGGCTTACGAAAACGACGGAAGGAGTGAAAGTGAAAACAAAACTCAGTACTAAGGAAATCGCTATCAGCGTAATAACGTTTATTCTTTGTCTTGCTGCGATGTTGCTTATCATGTTTGCAATGCTTTCGATAATAAGGCTGGGAAACGTTTTCGAATATATGTCGGAAAACATAAACGGAGTAATAACGGTCATTGTGGCCACTTCCGTTTTGACTATAGTCATATATTTTTATTTATTTTTCGAAAATAAAAGTTTGCTTGCGCATTGTTCAAAGATAATAGAAATATTTTTGATTTTAAGCATCTCCATGTTGGTATGCGACGTGATAGGAGCGTTTGTAGATCCCACGGCGCAGCCGCTTTTGTTCTGTCCTCTGATGCTTGTTATGTTTTTAAGGCGCAGAGACGCAATATTTATGAACTTTTGCTACGCCTTGATCATGTTCATTTTCAACCGCTATTTAAACAGTACGGAACACGGCGGTTCTATTGAAATGATACAAAGTTTCGCAAGCTTACTTACTATTTTCAGCGCCGGTACTATCGGAATATTTCTGTTGAGAAGCATTAAAACCAGAATCGGTTGCGTAATGATAACTTTTATTTTAATCGTTCCCGCGATTATAATAAACATTGTTATGAACCTCTCTAATATGGGTGATATAAACGGAATGAATATCCTCAACATTGCGCTTTTCAGTTCTTTGGACTGTGTGTTTTCGGTAGTGTTGTTTATGTTTATGTTGCCCGTGTTCGAAACGGTATTTTCCGAACTTACGCCTTTCAAACTCAGGGAACTCACGAGCGATAACGCTAAACTCATAAAAAAATTGAAGGCAAACGCGCCCGGTACTTATAATCACAGTATAGTTGTTGCTCAGCTTGCGGAAACTTGCGCGGGCGCTATAGGCGAGGATCCCGACCTTGCGCGCGCCGCGGCGTATTATCACGACGTAGGCAAACTCAAAAATCCGGAAATGTTCGCCGAAAATCAGAGCGAATACGATCTGCACAACGAACTGACCCCCGAACTTTCAATCGATATAATACGCGCCCATGCACGCGACGGTGCTAAACTTATTAAAAAGAATCATTTGCCTGAGCTTTTTGCGGACGTAGCTGTTCAGCATCACGGTACTATGCCAATTAAGTATTTTTACGCCAAAGCTTTGAAAATGAGTGACGGTGAACTCAATGTGGCCAATTATTCTTACGGCGGGCCTACGCCCACAACCAAAATTGCCGCTATTTTAATGATTGCCGACGCGGCGGAGGCTGCGACGCGTTCGCTTACCGACCGGTCTTTCGAAAAAGTGGAATCGTTTGTAAAGAGTCTTGTCGAAGAACGTATGAATCTGAATCAGTTTTCCGATTGCGACATAACTTTGCGCGAACTTTCCGTAATTACGCGTACTATTGTTACATGTCTTACGGGCGTTTACCATTCGCGCGTGCAGTATCCGAAACTTGTACTTAATAAAAAGAGTTGATTATATGTTGAATATTTATTGCGAAGAAAAAGATTTTTCCTCGCTTGCCGCCGCGTTCGACGGCGAATACGTAAGCGACGTCTCGCTTTCCGCGGAAGTTATATTTACAGACGAAGAAGAAATACGCAAACTTAACGCCGAAACGCGTTCTGTAGACGCTGTTACCGACGTTTTGAGTTTCCCTGCTTTGGACGGTATTAAAGGTAAAAAAATCAAAAAATCAAATTTTCCTTACGACGCCGACGACGAGGGAGGGTTATTTATCGGAAGTATAGCCGTATGTGTGAAACGCGCGAAAGAACAGGCGGAGGAATACGGACACGGTTACGATAGGGAATTATATTATCTTGTCGCGCACGGTATTTTGCATTTGCTCGGTTACGACCATATGGTTGAAGAGGACAAGCTGGAAATGCGGTTAAAGGAAGAAAAAGTATTGAAAAAACTCAATCTGACGAGGGATAACTGATGCGTAGCGGATTTATTGCTGTTATAGGTAAAGCAAACGCGGGAAAAAGCACTTTGATTAACGTAATGGTGGGCGAGAAAGTTTCAATAGTTTCTCCTAAGCCGCAAACAACGCGCAATTCCATTTTGGGGGTGTTGAATAAAGACGCCGCGCAGTTGGTTTTTGTTGATACGCCCGGTATTTATAAGAGCTCCAACGAACTAACCGATATGATGCTTAAAACAACGGAGGACGCGGCTAAGGACGTCGACCTTATATTATTTGTTCACGACGGCCACGGGGGCGTTTCGGAAAGCGATATCGCGTTGATGAAAAAATATCTTTCGGGCGCAGCGCCTATGATTATCGCATATACGAAAATAGATATCATGCCGCGCGAAAACATTGCTCAAGACGTAAAAACACTTTATGAAAACGGAATTGACTGCGATATTTTTCCTGTTTCCGCAAGAAAATACATAAACGTTAAAAAACTTGAAAAAGCCCTTGAAGAACAGCTTCCGGAAGGTGAAAAAGTTATCGGCGAGGACATAGTTTCGGATAAGAGCGAAAAATTCATGGTTGCCGAAATTATGCGCGAAAAAGTGCTGTTGAAGTTCGATGAAGAAATTCCTCACGGCGTTGCGATTCTTATTAATAAATTCGAGAGGCGTGATAACGGTACCTACGAAATTAATCTTGATATAATATGTGAAAAAGCGAACCACAAATCGATTTTGATAGGAAAACAGGGCAGAGCGATTAAGGAAGTTTCGTCGTTCGCGCGCGAGGGTATGGAAAAATTTTTGGGCGCAAAAGTATTTTTAACCACTTATGTTCGCGTGGAAGAAAATTGGCGAAGCCGGCCCGGTCTGATTAAAGAATTTTTTATAAGTTGAGCCGATAAAATTAATATAATATTTTTTAAAAAACCGCGCAAACTCTTATTAAGAAATTAATTCGAGAGGGTTTTTATGAAAAGAGATAAAGACGCTGCTGACCTTGCTTGGAAAATGTTTGAAAAAACGGGTAACGTCAGCTATTATATGCTCTATAAAAAGTTAGACGGTCAAAAATAAAGATGAACGAAAAACGGATTATTTCCGACGCCGTGGTTTTAAAAACGGTGGATTACGGTGAAAACGATAAAATTTTAACGCTTTTGACTCCCGCTTTGGGTAAAATTTCCGCGGGAATTAAAGGGGTTAAAAAACCTAACGCAAAACTTAAATTCGCCGCTCAGCCTTTTTGCTTCGGCGAATACGCGCTTGAACGTAGAGGAGAAAGGTTTACTGTAGTAAACTGCGCTGAATACGAAAGTTTTTTTGATTTGAGTTCTGATATTTGCAGGTATTTTGCCGCTTGTGCGGCGGCTGAAGCTGCTTGCGCGCTCGGTTACGAAGGCGGGGAATGCGCGGAAGTTTTTAAAGAACTGATAACCGCTTTTACCCTTTTTTGTGCGGGTAAAGAAGAAACGAGTGCCGTGTTAATCAAATTTCTTACACTTGCGTTGAGAGTTTCGGGCTACGGGATTTCAGTGGATAATTGCGTGGAATGCGGTTCTAAACTTGTGGAAGCCGATAAAATGCGTTTTGATTGCGACGCCGGCGCGTTTACTTGTTACGATTGCGGTACCGGAGCAGGTGTAAGCAGAGTGACTTATAACGTTCTAAGAAAAATTTACAATAAAAGTTTTATTGAAGAATTTATTACTTCCGACGGCGAAAAACGGGCGTTAAAACTTATACGGGAATACGCCGTATTTAAGCTCGGCGTTGAATTTCCTTGCCTTACCGAATACATAAAATTAATATAAAGTCCCCGCTCAAAGGCGGAGACTTTATTACGTTAAAACCTATATTGATAATTTTTTATGGACGATTATCTGAAACATACAAATCATAATAAAATTAATTACAAAGGAAAAAATATTCGGTTTCAACATGTTTATTATATTTTAGAATATTCTAAAAGTCAAGCAATAAAATAGAATTTTCTACTTTATATTAAT
>CATKAP010000300.1 GCA_949746255.1 uncultured bacterium | reverse complement strand
GGTGCGGGTTCCCCAGCTTGCCCGCTTGCCTGTCCTTGCTGCGTTCCTTCCGCGGCTTGCGCTTGGTCCTGCGGCTCTGCCGGTGTTCCCGGTTCGGGTTCGGGTGCGGGGGCTTGCAATTCTGTTTGTCTGCGTTTCGTAAGCTTCGCCAGCTCTACGGCGCGCCCCCACAGCTCGTCTTCGAGCTTCTCACGTTTGCGCCGACTGCTTGGCAATGTGATTGCCGTTATCAGAGTTTCATAGATTTCGTTTGCTATATCCGGCACACCGTACGCGCGGTCCTCTATGCCTTCAACCTCGTTTTCACGGCGGGCAAAGTATTCGACTGTTTCCGCTTTGAGCTGCCGCTCTGCCAAAACCTGCGCCCGGTTCTTACGGGCGGGAAGACGCAAAAACCTACGTAGCCAACTCCGGTCATAAACTTTCGGGATAACTTCTTCACGGCGAAGCTCGTCTATCGCCGCGGCTATTCCGTCCGCGATAGTCTTATCCGTATCGCGTTGTTTTTTGTCGCGCTCAATTATTTCAAGTTCAGCACTTTTGTCACGCTCGATTTCTGCCATTTCGTGTAATCGCACTATATTTTGACGTTCGATTTGCTTGTCGAGCTCCAATAGCTCGGCGCCAAACAGTAAGTTGTATTCGCGCGCGTATAGCTCGTGTAAATGTTGCTGCATTAAATCATACTGCGATTTTGAAAACGCGTTTTTATTCTCTTCGACGTTCCAAAACAGTTTTGAATACTTTTCGTCTAACTCCTCTTTTTTGCCGCGTATCTCTTCGATTGTCATTGTTTACCCCTTTTATGCTGCCGCTTTTGCACCGCTGCGGAAGCTCTTTGGTTCAACCGGGTTAAAGAATTTAGCTTGTTCCGGCGGTAATTTCGCTTTTGCTTCTGCGTACGTCATCGACTTGTGCATACTAAACTGCGCGTTCCCCGGCGGCAATAATTCTTCTGCACACCCGAAACTGTCATAATCTTTGAATATATCGCCTTCGTTCTCGTATGTTGTTTCCACGTTGTACACGTCAAGATTTCCGGCGGTGTACTTGTCATAATCTTCTATGTTCTTAAACTCGCGGCAGTACCACGTTGTTTTTACTATGCGCCCCATATCGTCGTACTCGTGTTCCTGCTTCAACAAATCTATTACACGCGTACACATTCCGCGGACCTTCAAATCAATGAAGCTGCCGCGATGCCCGTCCATATAAATATCGTAGTGCAGGTGACGCCATATCTCGAATATTCTTCCGAAGGCTGCCGGGAAGTTCGCTGACTTACGGCTCGGCGCGTACTTCTGAATTTCCGGAATAAATACCACACCATACGGCAATATGTATTCCTTATCTTCGCCTACGCCCATATAATACGGGTTTATCGAGAATGGTTCGTACCACTTGTTGTAGCCGATTTTATACTTTACTTTCAGCGACGTTCCGTCAACGTATATAGGCGGTTCTTCCGGAAGGTCATACGGTATTTCCCGCCCGACGTTCAGACGTTCGAGCTCTTTTCTGCATTGCGATAATAATTCCCGCCCTTTCTCTGCTTTCGTCTTTTTTAATATCGCCGCTAAAAGTCCGGTTTTCCCTTCACCGGCGCCGGCAAGTATCAGCGTTACGCCCATTTTGTTACTTCTTTTTCGGTTGCTCTTCCGGTCTGAATGTGTGCGTTACTTGTCTGTCGGTACGTTCTACCGGCACGGCTTCACCGGTGCGAATCAACACGTCTACGGCGTAGTTCGCAGCTTCTTCCGCTGTTTCAAACGTTTTGCCGGCGCGCTTACCGTCAAATACAGTATATCCGCCCGTCCTTACGCGCTTTAACTCTCTGCGGCTCGCGCGCGGCTTCTGCTGCTTTTTGCCTACGACTATGATATGGTTTTTATCCCCGCCCGTGCCGTTCTCGTACTCGTCGCTGTGCTTTATTG
>CATKAP010000299.1 GCA_949746255.1 uncultured bacterium | reverse complement strand
ATGAAGCCTATCGGAATGGTAGACCGATTAGTAATAAAGAAACTTTTCGGTGCTTGTCAAGTGCAAGTAGAGAAGGAAAGCGGATTAAAGATAGGCACGGAAGAAAACAAAAAGAAGGCTGGCGAACTTCTTGAAAAGGTTATCGTAGAAACGCAACAAAACTCTATGGCAACCGAGAGGTCGGCTGCAATGCGTTCCGGTAGCGAATTGATGAAAACTCTTACAATGTTCACCGCCGACTCAATGAAGGTATTCGGAAGAGTGGTGGATTCGCTCGGAGAGGTCTCCGTCTTGAAGGCTAAAATCAAAGAAACTACGGATAGCAAGGTTAGAGCGGAGTTGGAAGAGAAACTCAAAGCGGCGAAGAAAAAATCCGTCAAATCGGTAGCGGCTCTTGCGACTACGGCGATATTTATGGCTCTCATTGCACAAGCCTTCCGTTGGCTTTACAACAAAGACGATGACGATGAAAATATCCCAGCGAATATGGCGATTGACGCTATTGGGAATCTTATGGGTGGTTTGCCTCTCATCAAAGACCTCTACGCAAAACTCACCGAAGGGTATGACCTCAACAACTATTCCTATTCGGCTCTCAATGATTTGTTTGACGCTTTTTCCGGAACAATTTCAACCGTTACCTCGTTAGCGAAAGGTGAAGAGGTGAAGCCTTTGAGAACGGTTAAGGAATTATCCTATGCGGTAGGGCAAATATTGGGCTTGCCGACAAGGAACGTCTACAATATCATCTATGGGCTTACAAAGAGGATTAGTCCTTCTACGGCTTATGGGTGGGATAGTAACCTCTACAACAAGAACTATTCAACCGACCTCCAAAAAGCGATTGATAATGACGATGACGATATGCTGGCGACTATCGTAGGGCTTATGCTCAATGAGAAAGTCGGAGGAATCGACAATTCTTTTGCGAGAGAGGAAATGGATAGGCTCGTGAAGGGCGGTTACAAGGTGCTTCCGAAAAGCGTAGGAAACACTATCATCTATGACGGCGAAGAGGTGGCGATTACCTCAAAGCAAAGGGAACAATTCAAAAAGGTTTACGGCGAGGCAAACAAGGCACTTGCAAGCCTCGTAAATGACAAATCCTATGCCTCTGCGAGCGATGAGGTCAAGGCGAAAGCCGTGAGGTTTATATACGATATTTATTACAACCTTGCGATAGAGGATTTGCTTGGGGTTGACCTCGAAACGAAGAATATTCTCTTCGCAAAGGCTATCGATATATCTTCGCTTGCGATAATCGTTGCAACGGCGAGAAGTCTGGAAGCCGACACCGACAAGAAGGGGAATGTCATTTCCGGGTCGAGAAAGAAAAAGGTGCAAACTTATATCAATTCTCTCGGATTGAAGGCGGCTCAAAAGTATATGATTATGGGGTATCTCGGATATTCCAACAAATACGGACAGCAACAAGTTAAAAGTTACATTCAAAGGCTATCGCTTACGAAGTCCGAGAAAGAAAAACTCTATGAATATAGCGGTTATGCCGCATAGAAAAAGAGCAAGGATTAAGTTCCTTGCTCTTTGATTTTATCTTTTATCATATCTTCAAAATATGCGTTTTGAAATAGTTCGTTTGGGGTAGTGCGTTCAAGTTCGTCAAGTGCTTCATTATCATCAAGCACTTCCAACATTCCACATATAACTTTTTCAAATGGAGTATCTGGGAACGAGTTCTCCATTCCATAAACATAAAACATTGTGATAGCAAAACAACTCTTTCCGATAGAAGATATGATTGCTTTTGCTTTTTCGTCTTTGTCGGTGTCGGCTGTTAAGAAGAAAGAGCCGTGATTCGTTTCCTCATTTTCTATTAAATGGCGAATCTTCAATTCTATTATATCTCTTTTTCTATCAAACTCCGATTCCATACCGACGCTTTTTGTGGTATCTTCGCCCATATCCATATAGTACGAGACGAGCATATTTCTTGCAAGTTCAAGAGGGGGTACGGCAGGTCGGTCTTTGTAATGGATAGTAATTTTGGGCTTTTGTTGAATTTCGATAGGTTGATTTTGCTCTATCTTTTCATCTCGCTTCTTCCCAATATGTTCCCCAACGACTTTACAAATAAGGGCAAGTAGACCAAATCCGACAACTATTGCGACAATTTCTCCGACTATTTCCATAAGGATATACCTCCGGAAATAGTTTGTGGAATTGAGCCTATTGTGGATAACTCAATTTTTCGGGGGGGGGGTAACTTTTTAGAGATTCGTTTTTCCATAGAAATACCTCAAAAAATATGTATAACTTATTATACCATACAAGGCTATAAAAGGCAATATTTTGAGGCTTGTTTTCTATAAAAGGTCTTGAAAAATTCTATATAATATGGTATAATAAATATAGGAGGTGAAGATAAATGAAAGGGATAAAATACAAGGCAAATCAAAAACTCAAAGCCCTTCAAATGCTCGAAGAAACGCACGATATT
>CATKAP010000298.1 GCA_949746255.1 uncultured bacterium | reverse complement strand
GGCGGTGGAACTGCTCACCTCACCCTACGACCTCGCCGGATGCAAGGACGCCATCATGCAGGCCATGTATCGCGGCACCAAGCGGAATGTTGCCAGCGAGAGTGATCCAAAAAACACACGGGCCGGGTAAGCAATGAAGAATTGTTTACCCGGCTGCTCTATTACGGCATCGCCCACCTCCATCTCTCCCAGGACGAGGTGTGGCTGATGCCGTTTGGTTTGCTGCTGGATCTTTGGGAATGCCATCGCCAGTTCATGGGCTGGGCCAAGCCGCAGCGGGAGCTATCCATTGACGACATCATCCCAGCTGGTTTCTGAGAGGAGGGGATTTTGATTGGCTGACAATTTCGGCTTGAAAATCGGTCTGGAGGGTGAGAAGGAGTTCAAATCCGCCCTGTCAGAAATTAACCAGTCCTTCAAAGTCCTCGGCTCCGAAATGAAGCTGGTGCAGTCCCAGTTCGACAAGAACGACAATTCTGTGGAGGCACTCACCGCCCGGAACCAGGTGCTGAACAAGGAGATCGAGGCGCAGCAGCAGAAAATCGATACCCTCCGCGCCGCGCTGGACAATGCCGCCGAGTCCTTCGGTGAGAACGACCGCCGCACCCAGAACTGGCAGATACAGCTCAACAATGCCGAAGCCGCTCTCAACAGCATGGAGCGGGAACTGTCCGGCAATGAGCAGGCCATCCAGGGCATGACGGATGAGATGGATGCCGCCGGGGACAGCACCGGTGACTTTGCGGATGCTCTGGAAGATAGCGGCGATGCGGCGGAGGATGCCGGGGGAAAGTTTGAGAAGTTCAAGGGCGTCCTCAGCACCATTGGCAAAGCCACCGCCGCTGCGGTTACGGCCATTGGCACCGCCGCCGTTGCCGCTGGCAAGGCCATCTGGGATATGGCGAACGAGACTGCCTCCGCTGGGGATAAGATCGACAAAACCTCCCAGAAAATCGGCATCAGCGCGGAAGCCTACCAGGAGTGGGCCTATGTGTTTGAGCGCAGCGGCGCGAACGTGGATAACCTCCAGGCCGGGATGAAGACTCTCTCTGGTGTGGTTTCGGATGCCGCCGCTGGCTCGGCCTATGCCGCCGAAAAGTTGAACGCCGTGGGGCTGTCCATCGAGCAGCTCAACGGTTTGTCCCAGGAGGAGCAGCTAAACCTTGTGGTTTCTGTTTTGCAGGAGATGGGTTCCGGTGCGGAGCGTACCTCCGCCGCTACTGACCTCCTGGGCAAGTCCGCTGTCGATAGGGGGGCGGTTTTGAACATGACCGCCGCAGAAACGGAAGCACTCAAGCAGGAAGCCCAGGACTACGGCATGGTCATGAGCAACGAGGCCGTTGCTGCCAGCGCCGCTTTTGAGGACAGCCTCAGCCGACTGAACAACACCTTCGGGGGACTGAAAAACCGTATCACCTCCGATATGCTCCCCGGCCTCATCAGCCTCATGGATGGTTTCTCCGACCTTAT
>CATKAP010000297.1 GCA_949746255.1 uncultured bacterium | reverse complement strand
TATTGACAAAATAGGAATTAAGCCTTATAATAATTAAAAATTATATCAATAAAAACGGAGAACAGTGTTTGATAAAATCGTATAATATAAGCGGTATGACATGTTCCGCTTGTTCGTCGGGTATAGAGCGTACATTAGGTAAGTTAGAGGGAATTAAATTATGCGAAGTCAGCTTGATGGGTAAAACCATGAAAGTAGATTTTGACGAAACGTTGATTACTGAAGATGAAATTTTTAAGGCCGTTAAATCTCTCGGTTACGGTATATTCAATGAAAACGTCGAGCTGCAAAAAAAAGAGAAACCGCAGGAAAAAAATCTATTTATAAGGTTTATAATTTCTGTTTGTTTGCTTGTTCCGCTTATGTATGTTTCGATGGGGCATATGCTTGGCGCGCCGGTCCCGCCGTTTTTAGACCCGGGAAAAGGCAACGAGAAATGGTTTGCACTATATCAAGCTATAATCGCCGCCGCAGTAATAGGTATTAATTACGCTTTTTTTAAAAACGGAACAATTGCGGTATTCAAAAGAGTACCGAACATGGATACATTGGTTGCGCTTGGTTCAGGAGTTTCTTTTATTTACTCCGTAGTACTTACAGTTCTTATTTTTATGGATATAGACAGTATGTATAACGCAATGAATTTACATTTCGAGTCGGCGGCTATGATACCTGCTTTAGTGGACGTCGGAAAATGGCTTGAAGAAAAGTCCAAAAAGAAAACGGGAAATGAAATAGAAAAACTATTAAAATTAGCTCCGGACACAGTAATTATAGAAGAAAATGGAATTCAAAAAACAATTTCCGTTAAAGAAGTTAACATAGGAAATATACTGATAGTCAAACAAGGCGAATATGTGCCTGTAGACGGTATAATAATTGAAGGCAGCGCTTTTGTAGACAAATGCGCCATAACAGGCGAAAGTTTACCAGTAGAAGTGACGGAAAAAGATGAAATTACTTCTGCGGCTCTGGTAAAAAGCGGTATAATAAAAATACGCGCGACTCGTGTAGGCGAAGATACAACTCTCTCCAAAATTATAAAAATGGTAAGAGAGGCAGGAGCCAGCAAAGCTCCTATTCAAAAATTTGCGGATAAGGTTGCGGGTATTTTTGTTCCCATAGTTGTTCTTCTGTCATTATTAACTTTTCTTATTTGGTTAATTATCGACGGGGAAGTACTGCCGGAGCATAGCGTTACGTATTCTATTAGTATTTTAGTGGTTTCGTGTCCTTGCGCTCTCGGACTTGCAACACCCGTGGCAATAATGACGGCGACAGGTAAAGGCGCTTCCTTGGGAATATTATTTAAAGATGCGGAAAGTTTGCAAAAAGTCTGTGATATAAATACGGTGCTTTTGGATAAAACAGCGACGATAACTGAAGGAAAGCCCAAGGTTACCGGCTTATGGACATTTGACAGCGAAAAAGAGTTTGTTTTAAAACTTGCTTGCGGTATAGAAAAAAACTCAAATCATCCGCTTGCTCAGTGTATTGTAGAATACGCGGGCGAAGGATTTCAAATAGAAAATTTTAAATATACCGTCGGAAAAGGAGCCGAGGCTGACTATGAAGGCATAACGTATATGCTGGGAAATGCCGCGCTCGTTAATAAAGAAAAATTTACAAAAGAGATAAATAACAAAACAGAAGAGCTTTCCGCTCTCGGGAATACGGTTATTTACCTGGCAGATGACAGAAAAATAATCGCCTTGTTTGCGATTGCGGATACTTTGAAAGATGGAAGCACTGAAGCAATATCGTATTTAAAAGCCAGGAATATAAGAATAGGCATGCTTACAGGCGACAGCGCTAATACGGCTTGCGCCGTGGCGGATATGGTGGGAATAAAAGAGTTCTATTCCGAAGTAATGCCGGAAGACAAATTGAAAGCCGTAGAAAACGTTCAAAAAATTGGCGGACGCGTAGCTATGGTTGGCGACGGTATAAACGATTCGCCCGCACTTAAACAGGCGGATGTAGGCATTGCTATGGGAAGCGGGACGGACGTAGCTATAGATTCAGCCAACGTAGTGCTTGTAAGCGAGGATTTGCGCACTTTAGACACGGTTTTTGATTTAAGCAAGGCAACCGTACGTAATATAAAAGAAAATTTGTTTTGGGCGTTTATTTATAATGTAGTAATGTTGCCCGTCGCGGCAGGCGTTTTTACCCCGCTTTGGGATTGGTGTAAATTCAATCCAATGGTTGCGGCTGCATGCATGAGTTTAAGCTCGTTGTTTGTTGTGGGTAATGCGTTAAGATTATTGTTATATAAAAATAAAAAACTCGTAAAAGGAGATAGTTTTATGAAAAAAATAGTTCACGTTGAAGGATTGTGTTGCGACCATTGCGCTAAGAGGGTAGAAGATAAACTTTCTACTGCAAAAAACGTAATTTCCGTTGATGTAAAACTTAAGAAGAAAATAGCTGTAATAAGAAGTAAGGACGAAGTTTCCGATGAAGAAATTATTTCACTTGTAACTGACGCAGGCTATTCGGTAACGGACATAGAGAAAAAATAACATTAAACTACAAACAAAGGCATTTTGTGACAGTATACGTCATTATAACATTTTGACATATAAGCATACGGGGCATTATAATAAAAGTCGGGAGGTGACCGCATGCAGGACACAATGCTATTAGACAGACGCACAAAAGATTTAGTTAAAGAATACGTTCCCGAAGGAGACGTTCTAGACAGCATAGTTTGCTTTTTTTCAATTTTTGCAGATCCTACGCGTGTGAGAATGTTATCCGCGCTTGCAATTTCCGAAATGTGCGTAACCGATTTGTCGAGGGTTCTCGATATTAATCAAACTACGGTATCTCATCAATTACGTTTATTAAAGAATTTGGGTATTGTAAAAAGCGACAGACAAGGTAAAATAATTTTTTACAGTTTAGTTAACGACACGGTAAACGACGTAATGTTAAAAGGCGTTGAATTTTTAGGTTGTTAAATAACGGAGCGGAATTAATTCTGCTCCGTTATCTCATTAAACAAACATATTTCATTTTAAAATGTATTTGTCAGGTTTTTTTAACTTGCGTTATATATATTGCAAAAAGTT
>CATKAP010000296.1 GCA_949746255.1 uncultured bacterium | reverse complement strand
CCTTGCGGCATCGGCAGCCAAATGCTGACCTTGAGTCATTAACATGTATTTATAAAAACTGCCGTCCGAAGCAGATACAGCGGTTCCGCTCATAGTTCCGTTCGTAAAGGCGTTCGTACCGTCACAAGTAGAAGAAGGCGACGGATATTTACCAAACGAAATCGTAGCGGTTTTCAAATCGCCTGCCGTTTCAGTTAACTCTCCGTATCTCGCTTCTATGGTGTTCGCTGATTCCGAAGAATCGTACACGAGCGAAAAATCGTCGCTTAAAAGCTGAACTTCGCCGCGAGGAAGATTGCGCTTTGTTACATTGAGCACATCTGAACGCAACGTAGTCTGCACATCGTGCAACTCGTCATATTTATACTTTTTAAGCGCGTATTTATCCTCTGTAGGCAATTTGTTTTCCGGTACGGAAAACGGTTGTTCAGGAACAACCCTCAGCACTATCGGCAAAACAATGGCAAGAACTAAACCCACTGCGACAACAGCCGATATTATTGCAATAAGCACTTTTTTATTAATCTTCTTCAAAATTAATCTCCCGAATAACCGAACGTATAATCTATTCGGCAATAAAAGTTACTAAATTTATTATATAATACGAAAACAAAAAAAGAATGTCAAACAAAAGACGATTTTTTTTAATAATTTCACTTTTACCGCATTGATTTATTAAACAAAATATGTTAAAATTTTTTCAAAGCGACAAAAAGTTACGTTAATCTAACGACAATCTTTTTTTAAAAGTTAAATAGTTTTTGATAGTAAACATTTAAAACTCAAACCAAAAACTGTTTTAACATATGAACGATATTTGTTTTTCAAAAACGTTTGAGTTGTAGTTTGTCTAACGTACTGCTTTAAAATATGCGAACGGACACGACTTAGATGCTCAAAGCTTTACTTCTTAAACTTAAAGAGGCGGTTATTTCTGTACTTCCCGTAACGGCTATAGTACTTATAGCTTCGTTTACGCCGCTTATTGATCTTTCCGTAACGGAAACGGTTACTTTTGCCGTTTCCGCCGTTCTCCTTATAATAGGAATAGCTTTGTTCAATCTTGGCGCAGACCTTGCGATGACGCCGATGGGTGAACACGTTGGTTCCGGTCTAACAAAATCAAAAAAACTTGCCGTCCTGATTTCGGTGTGCTTTGTAATGGGCGTACTTATCACGATTGCCGAACCCGACCTATCCGTATTGTCCGAGCAGGTAAGCACTGTAATAAACGGCACCTTACTTATAGTCACGGTAGCGGCGGGTGTGGGACTTTTTCTCGTGCTTGCGATACTCAAAATAGTTTTCCGCAAAAATCTTTCAACCTTGCTTATGTTCTTCTATATGCTTTTATTCGCGCTGTGCGCGGTGCTTATTGAAACTGGCAAAGGAGATTTTCTTGCGCTTGCGTTCGATTCGGGAGGAGTTACAACCGGTCCCATAACGGTACCTTTTATAATGGCTCTCGGAGTAGGTATAGCAACGACTATCGGCGGAAGAAACGCAAACGAAAACAGTTTCGGTTTAATTGCAATGTGTTCTATAGGCCCTATGCTCGCGGTAATGGTGTTGGCTATGACTTCGCAAGGAGAAATTGCTTACGAACTTGCGGATTACTCGGTGGAATCCGCTTTGGCTAATTTCGGAGAAATATTTTTGGTACACTCTTGGGACGTATGGAAAGCGTTGGGACTTATAGTAATCTTTTTCCTTATTTTGCAATTTACCGTTTTGAAACTTCCGAAAAAACAGCTTGCGCGTATCGCTGTCGGAATTGCCTATACTTTTTTGGGTTTAGTTATCTTTTTAGTAGCGGTCGTAGTTGGATTTATGCCGATAGGTTTTGAAATCGGACAACAACTTGCCGACTTTAACCCCATAATATTGACCGTTTTCGGCCTTGTACTAGGTATGGTGGTAGTTCTTGCCGAACCTGCCGTTCACGTATTAAACAAACAAGTTGAAGAAATTACGGGCGGCGGCGTAAAAAAAATAGAAATGCTTATAGCTTTATCTCTTGCGGTAGGCATCTCCATCGCCTTATCGTTAATAAGAATGCAATACGAATTTTCGATTTTGTATTATCTTATACCAGGATATGCCGTATCTTTGGGGCTTTCGTTCTTTGTTCCTAAAATATACACGGCTATAGCGTTCGACTCCGGCGGCGTTGCAAGCGGTCCTTTAACTTCAAGCTTTATTTTGCCTCTTGCGATAGGCGCGTGCGTCGCGATAAGCGGCGGAACAGATACTGCAAATATTTTAACCGACGCTTTCGGCGTAGTGGCAATGGTCGCTATGACTCCCCTTATCACTATTCAAGCGCTCGGTTTCAAAGCCGTAACCTCCGCTAAAGTGCGCAACAGAATTACAATGAAACGTATTCTTTCCGCCGACGACGAACAGATAATATATTTTAAATAATTCGCGAAAATTAAGACGTTCGATGATGTCTTAATTTTCCGTGATTCGAGAAACCAAGGTCTTGGCAACGGTAAAGAATATTCCGTTGCTTCGATCACCGCAAACAATTTTTATGTGTTTATTCCTCTCCGCATTGCAAAACATTAGGTGTCTACTGTTTTATAGAATTCCAGGCTCGTTCATTTGCCAGATTTTTAGGGCAAACGAATATTAATCTCGTAAATTCTCTTCCGGTGGTGAGCTGAAAGTTTTTGCAAATAGAGTCTGGCTAGCAAAAAAACGCAGTTTTTGCCGCCAATGTTTAGTTATTTTAAATTTACGCAAATAACGCGTTATTCTACGACGGAAAATAATTTTAATACCATATATTACGGGGGCAATATGGAAAAAGTTCCTAATAAAACACAAAATAAAAAATTAAAACCTAATATTGTAAGAGTTGTAAAAAGCAAGCTAACGCCGCCTAACACGGTTACGGAAAACAAACTTAAACTGCTTGTAACCGTAGTTAACCGCGGAAAGAGCGAGTTTTATTTGGACCTTTTGCATTCTTTTAATATCAACCTGCAATTCGTAGCGCTAGCAAACGGAACAGCCGACGCGAAAATGCTGAATTTATTGGGACTTAACGATTCTAAAAAATCCGTTATTTTCGGGATTATACAGGAAAATAAGATTGCCGATTGCTTACACACTCTCGAACAGAAATTCAACACTATAAAGGGCGGAAAAGGCGTGGCGTTCACAATACCGCTTACAAGCGTTATAGGCACGCTTATATACGGATTTTTAAGCAATAATAAAATGGCGGTTAAGGAGGAAACAAAATGAAATACGAACTAGTGCTCTGTATAGTAAACACAGGCT
>CATKAP010000295.1 GCA_949746255.1 uncultured bacterium | reverse complement strand
TTACCTATACTCAGATCTGAAAGAGACAGTTTATAAGACTGCTCATTGAATCCGTCACGGTCCAATGAATATAATTTTCTGCATGGTTGTTTGCATTTTCCTCTATTTCCGCTGTTGCCTCCGGCAAAAGAAGAAAAATAACATTGTCCCGAAAAACATGTGCACAATGCCCCTTGAACGAACACTTCTGTTTCGATTTTTTTCGTTATATTAATAATATCGTTAAAGGATGTTTCCCGAGCCAAAATTACGCGACTGAATCCTTTTTGTTTTGCAAGTTCGGCGCCGTAAACATTACAAACTCCCGCTTGCGTAGAAAGATGAAGCGTGATTTCAGGATAATGTTTTTTTATAAATTCCCCGAGAAAAATATCCGAAATAATTATCGCGTCGGCACCGCAATTCCATGCGGCAAGAACACTACTTAAAAAATCCTCGAGTTCGGAGCTTTTTACAAGCGTGTTCATGGCAACATAAACTTTTACGCCGAAAACATGCGCGTATTTTACAATTTCGGTAAATTCTTCTATATCGAAATTCTCCGCTGCACTCCTTGCGGAAAATTGCTTTAATCCAAGATATATTGCGTCGGCTCCTGCATTTATAGCCGCTAGAGCACAATTTTTATCGCCTGCCGGAGCAAGTATTTCAGACATAGTACTATTCATAACCGTATTTTTCAATTACTTGAGCTATGGCGCCTTCGTTATTTGATGAGCACACGAAATCAGCGACAGATTTTAATTGTTTATCGGCATTACTTACGGCAATGCCCGTTCCCGCCGCCAAAATCATGGGTATATCATTAATATTATCGCCTACGGCTACCGTTTGTTTAAGAGGAATCTTGTAATACTCTGCAAGATATTCGAGAGCTGCGCCTTTGTTATCGTTTTTCGGGGAAACTTCCACTAACACACTTGCGCTGCAAGTCACGTCAAATTTATCGTTTAATCGTTTCTTAAGTTCGCTGTAAAGCTCGTCCCGTTCGTTTTGGGCTACAAGACAGGAAACTTTCTGGCAAAATAATCTTTCCGCTTTAACAAATTCCGAAAGTTTTCCTTTGACGGAAATTGCTTCAATGCCGATAATTTTTTCGTACAATTGCAAAGCTTTTTCGCTTTTATTCATATTTGTATATAAATCGTCGCCGCAATAAATATTAATAGGACGATTTAACTCTTCAAGTTCACTACAGATATGCGCAATCTCAGTATAGTCCATGCCGCCGCACTTAAGCAATTTTCCGCTTTCTATTTCTGCAATAACCGTGCCTTGTTGTGCTATAACTATACCGTTTAATCCTAATTTTCTGACTCTCGGAAGTATCGACGCCGCCATTCTGCCCGTACAAACTGCAAATATACCGCCGTTCTTTATATAATCGTTTATAGCTGTTTGAACCTGAGGCAATATTTCTTGTTCGGAAGTTATTAAAGTTCCGTCGAAATCGGAAACTATTAATTTATTTTTCAGTTTTCTCATAAGTTTTCATTTAAATATGTTTTTATTCTTTCCGCAAGCGACAAACTTATTCCTTCACATTCGGATATATCTTCAACGCTTGCGTTCATAATTTGCGTGAGCGTTCCGAATTTATCCAATAAAACTTTCCTTTTGGCTTTTCCTATACCTTCTATTTCCATCAGGACGCTCTGCAAATTGCGTTTTGAATGTAAATTTCTGAAATAGGTAATAGCAAAGCGGTGCGCTTCGTCGCGAATTCTTTGCAACATTTTAAGCGAGTAATCTCTGTGTGAAATTTTTATACTTTCTTCACTGTTCAGAGTAAAAATTTCTTCTTCTCTTTTGGCAAGAGATATAAGTTCTATATCGGTTACAAATTTTTCGTCGAAAATCTCTTTTACGGCGGAAAGTTGCCCTTTTCCGCCGTCTATTATTATAAGGTCAGGTTTGGGAAATTTATCTTCTTCGTCTGAACCTATTTTATCGAGTCTACGTAAAAGCACTTCTTTTAATGAAACAAAATCGTTTGCGCCTTCAACGGTTTTAATCTTAAAACGTCGGTAGCTGTTTCTATCGGCTTCTCCGTCAATAAATACTACCATAGAACCTACTTTGTCTACGCCGCTCACGTTCGATATATCGTAACATTCCATTCTGCGCGGGTATTTTGTTAAGCCGAGAATTTCCTGTAAACGTTTGCAAGCGTTAACTGTCATATCGTCTTTATGTTTGATTTTTGAAATAGATTTTTCCAAAAATTCCGCAGCGTTTTGTTTTGCCATTAATAAAAGTTTTGCCTTATCCCCTTGTTTGGCGAGCGTGACTTCTACTGTTTTATTGAATTTTTCTTTAAAATAATTTTGTAAAAGTTCCTTTTCGCAAAATTCTTCGCAAATTATTTCAGAAGGTAATTCGTGATTATTATAATATTGCGTTATAAATCCTGTCAAAGCTTCGCCGTCGGAAATATGCGCCTCGTCAAGCGCAAAACTACTGCCTCCCTGCATTATACCTTTACGGGTTATTAGAATACTTACCGCCGAATACAGGTTATTTGTGGAATATGCTATAATATCCGCATCAATATACTTATTTAAAGAAGTTATTCTCTTTGCTTCAAGCTTGGAAAGCATTTGCAACTTGTTTTTATAATCTAATGCCAATTCGAAATTCTCGTTTTCGGCAGCATTCAACATCTTGCTTTTTAACAGCTCGTTGGCGTCAGAAAGATTCCCTTCGAGAAACGACAATGCTTTTTTCACTCGGATTGCATAATCCTCTTCAGAAATTTTTCCCGCGCACGGCGCCATACATCTGCCAATGTGATAATTAAGACATTCGCGTTTTTTTCCTGTTACGGCTGTATGGCATAACCTAATACAAAAAGTCAATTGAAGCGTTTCAAGAATTTCTTTGCAACTTATACCTCCCATAAAAGGTCCGAAGTATTTACAACCGTCTTTTTTTATCTTTCGCGTTATAAAAAAATTGGGAAATTTCTCCCGTGTATCAACCTTTATATAAGGATAAGTTTTATCGTCTTTTAATAGGATATTGTATTTAGGTTTATATTTTTTTATTAAGTTGTTTTCAAGCGCTAAAGCGTCTATTTCGGAATTCGTTATAATATAGTTGAAATCTTTTATATTTTCAACCATTTTCATAACTTTTTCCGGCTTTGGCGAATTATGAAAATATTGTCTGACTCTGTTTTTGAGTATGCGGGCTTTGCCGACGTATATAACGTTTTTATATTCGTCAAGCATAATATATACCCCGGGATTTTCAGGCAAAAGTTTCAGTTTTTCCCTTATTACATCCATAATATCTATTAAATTATAC
>CATKAP010000294.1 GCA_949746255.1 uncultured bacterium | reverse complement strand
TAAAATAATAAATTTATATTAAAGCTCAACAAAAAATACACCCCCTGATATACTGCAAAACGGCTTTATTGGAGTTTTGAATACTGCAATCAGTTATTATCAATAATGTGTAAACTTCTTCATAAAGTTAAAAATAAGTATTTTATTTGTTAAATTACCCGTTAAAACAAGAGTAAGAAACCGAAAACAATAAATCAACCGTTCCTGAGTTTCGGGAACGGTTGATTTTTTATTGCTTTAAAACTTTAATTATGGGTCATTATTAATTTTGAGCAGCCGTAATTTTAAGTCCAACGCATCCGAAGTATTGTTCATCGGTGCCGCCCTTAACATAAGAAAGTTGGAATACTTTACCGCCAAACTGAACTTCCGTTCCCGTAAAAGAATCTATATCGGGCTTAAAATCCGGAGCTCCGCCTCCTGATTTTTCTTCAAAGCCAAACTTTGTAGTAAAGCAGTACGGATTTTCATTTGCCATGTTTGAAATATCGAATCTAAGTTTAAACGTTTTGTTTGCTTCGTCCAAAACAATTACCGAACTGACTGGTTTACGAGCTTCCCAATCGCCCTCATAAGTACCGTTAGCCATTTTAGGGTTGCCGTCCAATGCAAAGAAAAGAGTCAAAGCTTCAATTTCTTCTTTAGTATGTCCGTCGTAAACGTAATTTATTTCATAATAAAGTTTAGATTCGGCGCCTTCGCCTTCTACTTTTAACTCAACTCCGCTGACTCTGATAAACGTACTATTATCGATTACGGTACAAACCATTTTATTACCCCAGCTGAATACTTTATTTGCATACGCATAAGTTTTATTACCGCATTCAACCGGTTCTGTGCCTGCATCGTTACCTAAATCGCCGTTTCCGGGGATAACTCCGGTGAGATGAACCCAGAACTGACCTGCTTTCAAATCGGTTATATCCGCTTTCAGCGTATAGGTATTGTTCTCGCCGAAAACTACGGTTATTTTTGCTTTATCGATAATAGTTTTATCTTCGCCGTTATCTGTGTTTTCAAAATCCAGTTGACCGATAGTAGCTTTGAAATCTTCCGCAGAAGTAAAACCTTCGTAAGTTCCTGTTACTACAAAATAAACTTTATCTCCGTCCACTTCGAACGTTACAGGGTTGGCCGTAGCCATTTTTGTAGGTTTTGCAAATACAACGGGTAATCCGTGAGCCCATGTCTCTGTGTCGCCGGCATAGCTTTCCAATCTGTAAATAATATCGTTTACTTCAACCGAAACAGTTTCTTTAACGTCATAAGAAAAGTTAACTAAACTTCCGTCGTCGCCTTTTAAATTTGTGTGCATGAAATGATAAGACCCGACGGGCAGTTGACTTAAATCGATAAAGAACTCAAAAGTGAAATCTTCGGCTACGGAACAGTATTTTGTTATCGGCGCTGCCGTCCATTGTCCACCCAACTGAGAAATATCGTTAATATAAGCCATAACTTCAGCTTTTGCTTCATCCAGCGTTAATCTGTCATCAAGCACTTTTCCGCGGAAAACCAACGCCGGTATGGTTTTGGCATTTTCGCCTTCGCCAACAACTTTGGTTTCAAGATTAACTCCGCTAAGTTCCCACACGGGCGCGTCTTCATAAACAAGTTTAAGGAATCGGTCAGATGAACCATCGGGAGTATGAACTTTGTAAGAAAATCTGCTTCCGTACGCTATCAATTCGTCGCCCAAATCGACAAAATTTTCAGGATAGTCATTCAGATTGATTTCCTGCGTAGCCTCACTGCCGGAAGCTAACTTAGCGAAAAATCTTATATCGTTCCATGCGCCTTTCAAAGTTGTTTTTTTGGTGGCGCTAGGATCGGGATTGGTCCAATCAACCATTTCTCTCAAATCAAATTCAAGAACAAAAGTATCAACTCCGTCCTGTCTGCTTATTTCAGGACCTTTAAGTTCGGTTTTAGGTTCATTCCCTTCCGTAAGCACAAGTTGCGCTTTGTTTGCCGTTAACCACTCGCCAGAAATAATTATATAAGGCGCCTTTTCCTTTAACACAAACTCAAGCTTATTGAATTTAAGAAATTCTCCTTCGTAAACCGCTTCAAGTGTTAAGCTTACGGCATTATCCTTAGGAATTGTATTTTTTTTGACGCCCGTATATTCTTTCAGAGTATAGACTTTATCATACTCCTCATCGTACAATGACAGCAGCGGCAATTGCATGTCTGCTTCGAAAGGTTTATCAAACGTCCAAGAAACTATTCCTTTCTCTTCGTCGTAGTTATAATCTTCAAATAACGAGGAAAATTCATTCCAATTATCGGCGACATACGAACCGCCGTTGAGTTTTACCGTAATTTTTCCTACAACAGCCTTTTCAAATTCAACAACCTTTTCAACGCCGCCGAACTGTACCGAATATCCCGTGTCACCCAAAACAAACGCGTCGCCGCTTTCGCCTTGATAAACAACCGTGTAGTCGCTTACAATTTCGTCTCTTCCCGTAGCGTAGTGCGCTTTTACCGTCAAAGTTTCCGCTTCCACCTTTTCACCGGCAAAATATTCGGCAACCGTATTTTCAACAATAAGCGATTCTACGATTTCTTTAGCGTTGACTTTAATAGTCAAATCTTTTGTAACCGTAAATTTATAAGAACCGTCAGGTTGTTTTTTTACTGTATTCGACGGCGTTACCGTAGTAACCGCCCAACCGGTTTTAGGCGTTACGGTAAATGTAAGCTCTGTTCCCGGCTCAACAGATTTGGGAGGTTCGTTATATCCCGTTACCGCAACCGTTACATTGGGATTTATTTCCCACGTTAAATTGTGCGTGACTTCGGGAGCGCACGCCGTTATAATCAAACAACACAGCGAAACAACCAAAGTCAGAAAAAGTACAATTGTAAGTTTCTTTCTCATTTTTTTCTCCTTATAATTTTATCGGCGCCGTAATTTCCGCCTTACGGCGCCGTAATTAACATTAAAAGTTTTTAATCGTCAACCGTTTCTCCGTTATCGGTTCCCTTCTTCTTGAAAAGTTTATTCAAAGGAACGAAAAGAGAAACGCCCCATATTACAAATCCTACCGCCACAAGACAATCCACAGTTATAAGCACGGGCTGCCACCACGAAGTAACGTTCTTGAATTTATCAGAAAGAGTTGTTTGATAATTATCAAGCTGCGCGCCCGATTTAACTACCTTATCGTAAGTGGTGAAAGTATCCGCAACTGTATAAAGGATATTTTTGGAACATATTTCCGCGCAATAACGGTCGATAGGATTATCAAGTTCAAGACTGCGGTTATTATAATTAGGGTCAAGCCATAAATCGTTTCCGCAACGAATACCCTGATGAGTGTTCATGCTTCCAATTCCGTCTGAAGAACCCCACGACGCAATTGTCGTCCAGTCGGTTATCACGGTGCCTTTAAATCCCCACTCTTCACGCAATACGCTTACGTTAAGAGAGTAATTCGAGCCCGCCCAGCTTGCGCCCACGCGGTTAAACGCAGTCATGATTGCGTTAGCTCCTACATGAATGGAATTTTCTGTAACTTCTCCCGTCGTCTCGTCCGTCACAGAAAGATCTACGTCGATACCCTTTACCGCAATTTCAAAAGGTTTTAAATAATTTTCTCGCAAATTCTGCTCTGTAAGCCAAGTATTGACGTCTCTGGGATTAGGACCTTCTTCACTGCACGCAAAATGCTTAAGATAACATACGAGACCGTTTGTTTTTGCTCCGGCTATTACCTGCACCGCAAGTTTACCCGAAAGTACGGCGTCTTCGGAATAGTATTCGAAGTTACGCGAATTGTAATTGGAACGGTGAAGATTTACACCGGGAGCATACCAACCGTGTATTGCCGTCGCATTCGCTTCGGCGCCCATAGCTCTGCCCATTAAGAACATAAGCTGTTCGTTCCAACTGCATCCTATCAAAGCTTCGCTGGGATACGCCGTCCATTCTCCGCTTGTTGCGCCGCGAGAGTTTGCGTTAAAGCCCGCGGGACCGTCGTAGTCGTACATTTCACGAAGTCCTACAGAAACCGTTGCCGTTCTGCCGAAACCGCCCTGTTCGATAAGCGTTTTCATTTCTTTTACCGTCATTTGTTTAAGGAACTGATCCCATTTTTTACTTTCGTAATCAGAAAGTTCGGCCAACAATTCGTAATCGGGCGTTATGGAAGATTCTTTTTGTCCTTTAAGTTCTTCCATGGTCGCTTTAACGCCGTCCTTCGTCCAAAGATAAATACCCGCGTCAGTACCATCGGAGACTCTATCTTTACCTTGATAAGGCGCGTCGTTAACATAATTTGCCGCCGAATTTACCTTGCCGCCGTTGTTATGACCGGAACTGCGTTGTGCGGGGAAAGTACCGCTGAAATCCGCGCGAGAAAGCCACTTTTGAGAAACCCCGGCTTCCTTGCCGTCTACGCTCAAACCCGCGTAAGCGTTTTCGCCCGTAAAACGGTTTGCAACCAATACTTTTGTCGCGGGGTCTTTTTCTATATGAACGGTTTCGCCTAAATTGAGAGTACGTTTTTCGATAAGTTCATGCGAGTTTTTCATGAGTTTAATATCATAAAAACCGTCTTCGAGAATATAGCCCGCTCCGGCGCCGTTTTTGTTATAACAATCGTAAGACGCCATTGAATACAAATCGAAAGTAATATTAATAGTGTGAGTATCGTTGGGCGCGATATTTCCCGTTTTACCGAACGCAAGTAAATTTATTTCAGCTTTTTCAACGCCGTTTTTCTTGTATTCGGGAGTATAATAAAGTTCAACAACGTCTTTGCCCGCAACACTGCCCTTATTTGTAACTTTTACCGAAACGGTTATTTCCGCGTCGACAGGTATACCGTCGATAGAAGAGTTATCGCTCAAAACGACTTCATTGTCGCCGTCTTTATACGAAATTTTTTCAATGCGTTCTTCAAATTCCGAATAAGAAAGTCCGTGTCCGAAAGGATAAGTTACAACATCGTCGTAACTAGTCGATTTAGCGGAGAAAAATCCTTCTTTATCCGCAGTTTCATACCATTTATATCCGTAATAAATATCCTCTACATAATGAATTTGATAGCCTGAAGCTTCGCTGTTAACATAAGTGGGATCATATTTTTTAGCAACCGCGCTGGAACGTGTAACTATATCGGTAAATTTTCCCGAAGGATTAACTTTACCGCTGAGAATTTCAGGTATAGCCCTTGCTCCGGACTGACCGGGAAGCCCCACGTACAAACATGCGTCCACACCGAGAGTTTCATCCTCCAAAAATCCGAGATGCATTGTGTTTGTGGTATTTAAAACGACTATGGTAGTACCGAAATATTTGTTTAACAATTTCAGCATATCTTCTTCTTGAGAAGTTATATCCATATAAGTTCTGTCGCTCACCACTTTACCGCCAACCGTCTGCGTTTTGGGTTGTTCGCCTATGTTTTCTCCGCCGTCACGGCTTATAACGAATATCGCAACGTCACTGTAATCCGCGGCGTTTGTCATGACTTCATCCGTAAAAAGACTTTTTGCAGGTTCATCCAACCTATAAGCTTTACCGGAATTGTCGTTAATTACCAAATCGTTCTGATTAGGACGCGCTGTGCCGCGGTCTTTATCGGTTGCCGAAGAATTGGCAAAATCGTTATAAATATTTAAAATTTCTTCGTTTACGTCGTATCTTACAAGCTCTTCGCCAAACGCTTCTTTAAGATCCGCAAGCAAATCGTTATCTTTCACTCCGTCGAACGTATATTCAGATTCGTCAATATCGAAATCGCGGACAACTCCCGTAAGTCCTTCGAGAAAAGTAATTTTCTTCGCTTCGTTTATCGTTGACGAACCGCTACCGACGCCTTTCATTAGAAAGCCTTTATCGGTAGACCCGTAACCGAAAACGTTAAGTTGCGTCACGCTTGAATCAAGCGGCAACGCATTTTTATTGCCCGCAACTTTTTCGTTGCGCAAAAGAGTAATACTTTCTTCCGCAATCTGCTTGCAAAGCGCGTCGCCGTTTTTGAGTTCTTCGCGCGCCCCCGAATAATCTTCGCCGGTACCGCTTAACACAGAAGTAATTACGTCTTGATTTTCAAACGCCATAATGTTGCCGAAAATCAACGCCGCCGAAATTACAGCCATCACCGCGAAACAGATAATGCGAACCACAAGTTTTTTTGTATTCATTTTTTCTCCTTTTAATTTATTATTTGGTATTTGCCGTTAAAAATCCGTTCAAAGTAAGTTTTTTATTGAGTATAAAAATACTTATTTCCACCGCTTATTTTACCACTTAGATTAAAACACGACCGTAAATTTCGTAATTTGCAGTTTTTTCGTCGTGATCGGAAAAAGAAACGCCTTAATTTCAGGTCGTACAAAAAAATTCCGATACTTCACGCAGAAAACTTTTACGCCGCGAACGGCTTATTTTTAACTCGGCGCCGGGAACGCAGACAAAATTTCCGTGTACTCCCGTAACGTAGGTTAAATTTACCAAATAACAGTTGTTGCATCTCGTAAATCTGCTCGACGGCAGCTTGCTTTCCAAGTCGCGCAAAGTTTCGTAAACGTTATACGTTTTTTCCAAGGTGTTTATATGCATAACATGATTTTGGCTTTCTATGTAAACTATTTGATTAACGGCAACGCGATCCATTCCGTTATCGGTTGAAAGCGTTAAAAAATTTCCGTGCGAACTTTTTATTCTTTCAATACATTTTCCAAAACCGCGTTCGAACAATTCGTAATCGAGCGGTTTTAAAAAATATCCGCTGGCTTCCACTTCGTAACCGTTAATGGCATATTGCGCGCAACCCGTTACAAAAAACAAAGAAACATGCTTATCCATTTTTCTAATCAATTCCGCCGTTTTAAGTCCGTCCATATGCTTCATGGCAACGTCCAAAAATATCACGTCGTAATCTGCGGTATAATCGGAGACAATATCTATGCCGTCCGAAAATTCCTCTATATTAACCTGCTCGTTATGTTCTCTGCAATATTTTAAAATACATTCCTTGATATTTTCAGAATATTCTTTTTCGTCGTCAACTACGGCTACTTTCAATACAACTTCCTCTTAAACATTTAATGCTTTTTCTCGTAAAACCCTTTACGAGAAAGTTAGGGTGGCACCACCCTAAAAAATCTTTTATGATAAAATATATATTTAATTGTTAAAAATATAATATCATGGATACAATTGCTTTGTCAATACCCGACAATAAAAAATATACGGACGGAATTCTCCGCCCGTATATTCATAACTAAATATAATTACCTAATTTTAAAAATAAACTATTTCTTACCGCTCTTTTTTAAAGCCTTGCCTCCCGTAAGCGTAAGCATTTTGACCGCATCGAGAGAAAAATTATCGGCTTCCACAAAAAGTTTTTTATCCAACGTTCCGCGCGCCAAAACCTTTATGTACGTAACTTTTTTATTAAATCCATCAACACGATTTTTAATTTCTTCCAAAGTAACCGTTTCGCCGTCTTTGAAATTTTCGCTCAAAGTATCTATATTTATTATTCCCTTTACCGAGAAATCGGAAAATGTTTCAGAAACTTCTACAAGAGTTGCGGCCACTTCGTCGCGCATTAACAGTTTTACTTCACCTGCCGAAACTTGTTTTTTCAGTTCGGAAGGCATAAATTCGGAACCGCTTTGCGCGTCCTCGGTAGTAAGTTCCTTGATAAGATTTTTTACAAGCAATGCTTCCGTCGTCTCATAAGGAAATTTTTTCGCATAATCGATAGTTTCTGTTTCAGCTTTCTCTACGCCGTTTTCAGACATAATCTTCGCTATCAATTCTTTAACATAACGTAAACGCCTTTCGTTTTTGATTCTGTAAAGGCAAGGAGTATCCTCATAAACCAACTTATCGGATACATCCTCTACTTTATATTTTGTATCGGTAAATTTTTCTGCGGATAGAGCTAAATAAACCGCGAGAGTTTTACCGCGGAACTGCAATTTAACCAAGGCTTTCTTGCCCAAACGGAAAGTTTCCCTTTTCCAGCTCATTCTGCATTTAACGCCTTTATAGGAAAACAATTCGTTTTTAATTTCAGAATAATAATTTTTTTCTTCATCTTGCGACTGAATGAGACGCGCCGTAAAACTTTTATTATATTTTATTATTATGTAACGGCGCTTATCCGCGTCATATACTTTTACGCTTTCCGTTTCGCCGTCGTCCGTAACGGTAAATTCCGACAAAGCTTCCTCCGTTACTACCGTGTTTTCCGTTTCAACATCTTCGATAGAAACCGTTTCAGGCGTTTGTAACAACTGTTCGTCAAAAACGGGTTCCTGTTCTTTTATTACGGGAGACTCCTCGGGTATTGCTTCGGCATTAACCGCGTCAACCGTTTTTTTCTTTTTTGCAAACAATTTGAAAAAACACATTTTATTTTCTCCTTGAAATTATTTGAACAATTTTGAAACTCCGCTACTTACAGCGGCTTCAGCCACCGCCTTTGCCACCGCCTCGTGCGCACGTTTATCGTAAGCGTAAGGAAGAATGTATTCGGGTGAAAGTTCTTTATCGGATACGCAAGCGGCTATTCCTTTAGCCGCCGCCAAAAACATTTCCGAATTTACCGTGCTTGCTCTGACGTCCAAAGCTCCGCGAAACAGACCCGGGAAAACCAATACGTTATTAATTTGATTAGGATATTGAGAAGAACCGGTTCCTACTACCGCCGCGCCTGCTTCCAGAGCGTCTTTGGGGTTGATTTCCGGTACGGGGTTCGCGCAAGTGAACACAATGGACTTTTCCGCCATAGATTTAACCATATCTTTTGTTACGCAATTTGCCACTGAAACGCCGATAAATACGTCCGCGCCCTTCATTGCGTCGGCAAGTTTGCCTTTCAACAATCTACGATTCGTAACTTTTGCAATTTTTTGCTGCGCGGGATTAATTGTTGTATCTCCTTCGCAAATAATTCCGCGGCTGGCGCAGAGAGTTACGTCCTTTATTCCCATAGAAAGCAAAAATTCTGCAATCGCTATACCCGCCGCGCCCGCGCCGTTTATAACGACTCGCAAAGCGGTAAGTTCTTTTTTAACTATCTTAAGCGCGTTTAACAACGCGGCGGCAGTTACTATAGCCGTTCCGTGTTGGTCGTCGTGAAATACAGGAAT
The DNA here is from genome assembly GCA_949746255.1 of uncultured bacterium. Lineage (GTDB taxonomy): Bacteria > Bacillota > Clostridia > Christensenellales > Borkfalkiaceae > Coproplasma. Next base: position 19,547 of record CATKAP010000294.1, on the reverse strand, counting down.
ATTTAACTCTTCTTTTAACCTTTTTTCAATTTCAAAACACCGAGGCGCGGAAATATCTTCAAGATTTATTCCTCCGAAAGAACCGGAAAGAAGTTTTATGGTTTTTATAATTTCTTCGGTATCTTTTGTATTTACGCATAAAGGAAAGGCGTCCACGTTGCCGAACTCTTTAAATAACGCGCATTTACCCTCCATAACGGGCATACCCGCTTCCGGTCCTATATCCCCTAAGCCGAGAACTGCCGTACCGTCGGTTATAACGGGCACGGTATTCCAGCGGCGGGTTAAATCAAAACTCTTTTCAACGTCCTCGTGAATTGCCATACAGGGTTCGGCAACCCCAGGAGTATATGCGAGCGAAAGCTCGTCCCGACAACTTACGGGCACGCGTACCGAAGTTTCTATTTTTCCTTTCCATTCGTAATGTTTTTTCAACGATTCTTCTCTGTAATTCATAATTTTTTCCTTAGTATATTTTATTTAATCAAAAAAGCGTAATCACTACAAAGTATTACGCAATAAATTTTCAAAAATTTAAGTGCGCGCCGCGCCGTCTACCGACAGCGTTACCCCCGTAATATAAGAAGCTTTATCGCTTGCAAGGAACACAAAAGCTTCCGCCACCTCTTCAGGTTCGCCTATTCTGCCGAGCGGTATCTGCGCCACTATCGGCGTTATAACTTCCTTGGGAACGTTTTTCATCATATCCGTATTGGTAACTCCGGGCGCTACGGCGTTTACTCGTATACCGTCTTTACCCAGCTCTCTTGCGAGTGAAAGCGTTAAACCGTTTACGGCAAATTTAGAAGCCGGATAGGCAACCCCTGCGGGCTGACCGTATTTGGAAACCATAGAACTTGTGTTCAGTATTACTCCGCCGCCATTCTTTTTCATAATTTTTGCCGCCGCCTGCGAGCAAAGGAAAACTGCGTCGAGATTTAGCCCGATAACTTTTTTATAAGCCTCGTACTCGTAATCATATATACTTTCTCTTGCGGAAAGACCCGCGTTGTTTACCAAAACATCCAAACCGCCCAAAAGTTTTTCAACCTGTTCAAAAGCCGAACTTACGCTTTCTTTATCCGTAAGTTCCGGAAACAGAGAAATTATTTTTCTTTCCGGGAATTGTTTTTTCAGTTCCTGCACGGCTTTTTCAGCAGTTTCCCTGCGCGAACCGCATACCGCTACATCGGCGCCGTTTTTCAAAAATGCCTTAACGACAGCCAAACCTATTCCGCGCGTACCGCCGGTAATTAAAGCTTTTTTACCTTTCAACATATCCGAAACTCCTTAGAGTAATAATTTCAAAAAAAATCCGCCTGTGCCGTGATATGAAAAAGTATTAACCCGCTTCTCGCAGGTGGGTGCGCCGGAACGGAACATCGGACTTTCCGAAAAACAGACCTTGCCTATTTCCGTAAACGATTCGCTCCCGTATTTTACTTTGTGGATTACGAATTTCCCATACCACGAACACCGCAGACTCGTCGTTATTAGCTTCGCTATAATGCGATTTCGTAAATTAAGCCGCAAAATAAGCTTCACAATAACTTATATTCAGCAAAAAATTTTTCAATTTATTTTCACTGTTTTAATCAGCTTTTATTTCAATTTTATTATACACCCTGCGAAACTAAAAAGCAACAATTAAATTGATGTAAAATTTACTTGCTTTTTATACGAAAAAGCCGTAAAATTATTTGCATAACCAAAGTATAAAAAGAGGTTTTTTATGGAAGAAATGACGGGTATTTTACCTCAGACGTCGACCCCGTACTCCGAATTCGGAAAACACGTGGGTGAAACCGTAACGATAAAGGGCGCGATTCACAATATCAGAGATATGTCCGACTTTGCTTTTATAATTGTAAGAACGGCAAGAGAACTTATTCAATGCGTTTATTCTCCCGAATTTTCGGATTACCGCCTTAACGATAATGTCGTCGAACAGTCAGCGGTTAAAATTACAGGAAAAGTAGTGAAGAGCGAAACACGCGACGGAAGCGAAAGATACGAATTGCAAATTCACAATATAGAAATACTTTCCGCGCCGGTTGCCGTGCCTCCCGTCGTTATAAGCAAAAAACAAATTAACTGCGACCTTTCGGTCAATTTGGACAACCGTCCCGTAACGTTGCGTAATCCAAAAGAACGCGCAATATTCAAAATTCAGGAAGGAATTCAACGCGGTTTCCGCGAATACCTTACAAGTTTGAATTTTACAGAAATTCATTCTCCCAAAATAAATTTTGCCGGAGCTGAAGGCGGAACAAACGTATTTAAACTCGATTACTTCGGAAAAACCGTTTATCTTGCGCAGAGTCCGCAGTTATACAAACAAGCGCTTGTACCCGTATACGAAAGGGTGTTTGAAATTGCGCCCGTATTCCGCGCCGAACATCACGATACTTCGCGTCACCTCAACGAATATATTTCCATGGACTTCGAAATGGGTTTTATCGACAGTTTTACGGACATTATGAACGTTGAAACCGGTATTTTAAAATATATTATGGAGCTTTTAACAAAGGAATACGCGCCGGAAGTAGAACTTTTAAAAATCGATATTCCAAAAATAAATACTATTCCCTGTATAAAATTCAAAGACGCCAAAGAAATGTGCGTTAAAAAACTGAAGAACATTACCGACATGAAAGACTTCGAACCCGAAGAAGAAGCGTTCCTCGGTAAATGGGCAAAACAGCAATTTAACTCCGACTTTTTATTTGTAACGCACTATCTTTCCAAAAAGCGTCCCTTTTACACCATGGACGACCCCGACGACCCCGATGTTACGCTTTCGTTCGACCTTTTGTTCAGAGGAATAGAAATTACTTCCGGTGGACAGCGAATTCATGATTACAACATGCAGGTTGAAAAAATGAAACGTTTAGGCATGAATCCAGAAGAATTCGAAACCTACCTTATGCTCCATAAGTACGGAGCGCCCCCTCACGGAGGATTGGGGCTTGGTTTGGAAAGACTTACAATGCATCTTTTGGGTTTCAAAAACGTACGCTACGCTTCCATGTTCCCCAGAGATATCAACAGAGTTACTCCGTAATTATAAAATTTCAGAATTTTTCGAAACACAGCAAATTTATAAAAAAACGAAAATACCCGCCGGTTTTATAAACCGACGGGCTTTTTTTCCCCTATTAGATTACAGCTTTTCCGCCGTGTGAAATAGTCACTCTTTTTGAGTGGATTTATATACTAACACGCCGAAACTCATTTGTCAAGAGTTTTTTTAAAATTTTTGTAAATTTTTTGCTTTTATTGCAATTATTTGTCTTTAAACAAAAATCTGCGGCACCCGTCGCATTCTATAACCTCGCCGCTTACTATTTGTTCTTTACCCTTTAAAGACAACTCGGTGCCGCATTTAGGGCATCGTCCGTTTTTTTCCGCACACAGAATAGGAAAAATCCTTTCACTGCGTTTTATTTTATATTTTTTAAGCACTTCGGCGTCGATACTCTTTGCAATGCTTTCAAGCTTTGCCGCAATTTTAGCCATTTCCGCCTTTTTAGCTTCAACGTATGCTTTATATTTTACAGAAAACTCGGTATTGTACTGCTCCTGAACTGCGAGCGTTTTCTTTTTTAAAGCTCTGTACTCTTCGTCGGCTTCCTTCACGGACTTATTCAGACCGTTTATTTCGGATTTTAACGCGCGAAGCGTGTCTAAAAGTTGCAAAACGTTTTTCTTATAAAAGGAAATTTCCGCGCCGCCGTCCAAGAGCTCGTCCACATTATCGAATTCCCCTAAGGTTTCGGCGATTTCCGCATATTTGGCGTTAAGCTCGTTTGCAAGCGCCGTTAATTCCCTTGCTTTTGCATCGAGTCCGTCTAATTTTTCGGCGGCTTTTTCAAGAAATTTTTTCGCTTGCACATAATTTTTTCTTTCATCGGAACTTGAAGCTTCCTGTTCTATTTTCAATAATTCCGAATCCACTTGCTGATATTGTAAAAGTTGTTCTAATTGTGCCATATGTTCCTCCCGACTCAAATAAGTTCATCATCGCGGAAAAATTCCGCCGGAACGTTGAGTTCTTGTTTTATTTTCTCATAAATTTTATTCAATCCGTAACTTTCCGAAGCATAATGAGTCATAACCGCTACCGCTATTCCTCTTGCCGTAAGTTCTGCAATTTCGTGATGTTTCATATCCGACGAAACAAAAACGTCCGCCCCGTTTTTTACAGCAAAATTCATATTGAATTCGTCGCATCCCGCTCCGCAAAACGAAGCGACCTTATTTATTTTTTTATCGTAAGCACCGAATACCATAACTCTTTGCGTGCCGAATTCACGTTTTAACCCGTTTACGAAATCATTTAAAGTTTGTTCGGCAACAGAATAAACGCGTCCGTAACCGCCGCCTTCGAGAACCGCGGCGCACTTCCCGCCATTACCTCCTAACCCGCGCATAAGCCAGTAATCTATACCTTGCGGCGCGGCGTCGAAATTAAGATGCATGGAAATTACGGATATTCCGTTTTTAATACATTCCGCAACCGCTGTATTTACCGTATTTTCAGTCAAATCGAATTTTTTTACGCCGTAATAAATTGCGGGATGATGCGTAACTATCAGATTGTATTTAAGCCGTTTAGCTTCCTCTACTGCTTTCATGGACAAATCCAAAGAAAACAACGCACCCGTTATTTCCTTTCCGCAATTCAATAATATGCCGCTGTTGTCGTACATTTCAAACTTTTTACAGAACTCTTCCGATAACGAAACCGGCGCTATTTTTTCAAGTTTTGCAAATATTTCAGTCAATTTCACCTTTCAAAACTCCCTCTATAAACGCTATGTCCGATTCAAGAATACCTCTGTTTTCTGCGGTCATAGGTCTTTGTAAATAACTACGTTTTTTCTCAAGTTCGGAATAAACGTATTCAATTGTTTCCGCGCTTTGCAAATTTTTACCGAATACAAGTTCTGCGCGAGAATAACGGCAAGGAACGCCTTTTTTATTGCCTTTTATAACGAAATAATACTTGCCGTCCGCTTTAAACCCCTCGTCCGCCGTAATTTCCACTTGTTTTAACTGAAGAAATTCTCTTAACCTTTTAACATTTTTCATGGGTTGTAAAACAAAAGACTGTGGAATATACGCTGTTTTAAGAATGTTTTCTATTTCAACTCCGCCCATACCGGCAATTAAAACATGCTCTGTATTTTCGGGTATGCCGTTAAGTCCGTCGCAACAAACCGAATCTACTTTACCCATATTTACAAACTCTGCAAGTAATTTTTCGGCTTTTGAAAGGCATTTTGCGCTAATATCCGAAATAACCGCGCTTTCGCACATACCGTTTTCGAGCATAAACTGCGTGCAATATCCGTGGTCGCAACCTATATCGGCAAAAGTCTTGCATTTATCAAGGTAAGTGCACAGCTTGTGTATTCTGTCCATTTATGTGTCCAGAAAATCCTTTAAATGCTTAGACCTTGACGGATGACGAAGCTTTCTCAAAGCCTTTGCCTCAATCTGACGGATACGTTCGCGAGTTACGTTAAACTCCTTACCGACCTCTTCCAAAGTGCGAGGTCTGCCGTCGTCCACACCGTATCTAAGACACAAAACCTTCTCTTCACGCGGAGTAAGGCTGTTTAAAACGCCCAAAAGGGTTTCTTTCAACATAGTTGTAGAAACGCTATCCGAAGGAGTAACAGTTGTTTCGTCCTCTATAAAGTCGCCGAGGTGACTGTCTTCTTCTTCGCCTATTGGCGTTTCCAACGATACGGGATCCTGCGCTATTTTCTGAATTTCGCGCACGCGCTCTTCGCTTATATTCATCTCTTTTGCAATCTCAGCGGGCGTAGGTTCCCTACCGTATTTTTGTAAAAGTATACGCGAAACCCGCGTCAATTTATTGATTGTTTCAACCATATGCACGGGGATACGGATTGTTCTTGCCTGGTCGGCAATAGCTCTTGTAATAGCCTGCCTTATCCACCACGTAGCGTACGTAGAAAATTTGAAGCCCTTTTGATAATCAAACTTTTCAACGGCTTTCATTAAGCCGAGATTGCCTTCCTGTATCAAATCCAAAAACAACATTCCGCGCCCAACGTAACGTTTTGCAATAGAAACAACAAGCCTTAAATTGGCTTCGGAAAGCTTCTTTTTCGCTTCCTCGTCGCCGTCTTGCATTTTACGCGCAAGTTCTATTTCGTCGTCGGCGGAAAGTAAAGGAACCCTGCCTATATCTTTAAGATACATTTTGACGGGATCGTCTAAACCTATATCGGAGAGCGCTTGTTCGTAAAGTTCCCTGTCGCGTTCGGCTTCGTCTATAATTTGAATACCTGCGTCCGCTATCGACTTATATACGAAATCCATTTGCGCGGGAGAAGTTTCGTACTTTTCCATAATATCGCAAAGGCTGTTTGTAGTTATAGAACCTTTTGCGCCGTACACGTCGATAATCTGTTTTAAAATGTCGTTTAATTTCTGTTCGGATAAATTCATATACTCTCTCCGCTCTTTATTTTTTTCATCTGTCCTATAAGTTTCTGCAATTCCGAAGCAAGCTCTTTACGAACGCTTATTTCGGTTTCGCTTTCTATTTTCCTTTTAATTTCGGCTATCTTTTCGTCGGTTTCGGCGAGACGTAAAGCTTTTATGCAATCAAAATAATACTTTTCGGCAACCGCGCCGTTAAACTTATCGCCGTCGCAATAATCGAGAATTTTATTTAATTCGCCGTACTCCTCCGTATCGTCTTCGAAAAACTCGAACAAGTCCCCGGTATGAACACGTTCTCCCGCAATAAACTGACCGAAAATATATCTTGCAATCACGTCGTGCACGTCGCTTCGGTAAGGTATTTCCATAACCGTTTGCGGATTGGAAAACCTAGCTTTAAACAACGCCGCCGCAATTACGAACCGAGAAGCCTTTACCAAAGCAGAAGCCGTATCGTTTCTCAACGGAACGCTTTCCGCTTCTTTTTTCTTTTCAACGGGAGAATTGTTTAAATCCCTTAAAAGCGATTCGTAAGTATAACCGGTTTCCGCACGCAACGATTTCAACAAATCTTCGCTCACCGCCGCGCTATCCGCCGTTTTTATAATTTTAAGAGCTTCCGCAACGTACGCGCGTTTATCTTCCGATTTGGTTAAATCGTAAGCGCTTTTAAGCGCGTGAAGTTTGAAATCAATAAACGGCATTGCACTGTTAAGGCATTTTTTGTATCCTTCCGCGCCGTGTTGTTTTATGACGTCGTCAGGGTCCAACCCTTCCGGCAACGGGACAACTTTTACGTTCAACCCCGCGCTCTTTAAAATTTCCAAACCTCGCATATTGGCTTTTTGACCTGCGGAATCGCCGTCGTAGCTGATTAAAACGTTATCGGTATACCGTTTTAAAATTCTTGCCTGTTCCTGCGTCAACGAGGTTCCCATACTTGCAACTACGTTTTTAAACCCCGCCTGATACACGGAAACGGTATCCATATAACCTTCGACAATTATTATTTCGTTTATAGTTTGCTGTTTTCTTAGTTTTTTTAAAAGATTTATATTGTAAAGAGTTTTACTTTTATTAAAAACCAATGTTTCTTTAGTGTTTTTATATTTTGCAAAATCAGTTTTTTGTAGCGCTCTTCCGCCGAAAGCTATCACTTCGTCCATTGCGTTTATAATTGGAATTATCAGCCTGCCCCCCTGAGCGTCGGTCAGTCTGCCGTTAACTTCGTTTACAGCGCCGCTATCTATCAAATCCTGTCGCTGATGTCCGCGCGACAAAAGATAATTAGGCAAATCGTTGAAATTAAGACTTGCGCCCATACCGAAACGACGCACCGCTTCGGCGGAAATTCTCCGCTTTAAAATATAATTAACATGCTCCCCGGCTTTCCCAGAATGCAAATTATTTAAATAAAAATGCGCCGCGTCGTTTAAAATTTTCAAAACGGCGTCCCTTTTGCGCTTTTGCTCCGCCGTCTTTGCCCCGTCGAAATTTGTTTGCGGAATCGGAAGTTTCACTCTCTCGGCAAGAATCTTCACTGCGTCCATAAACTCGATATTTTCCATACCCTGAACGAATTTAATTACGTCGCCCGATTCTCCGCAGCCGAAACAATGATAAAAACCGTCGGCTTCGTTTATAGCAAACGATGGCGTTTTTTCATGATGGAAAGGGCAGCAAGCCCAATATGTTCCGCCCTTTCTGTCCAACGAAATATATTGACTTGCAACTTCTATTATATTTGTCTTTTCCTTAAGAGTTGTCAAAAACTCTTTTAAATCGTTTGCCATTATTCCTCGTCGGTAAATTTCCAACCTTTGGGTACGAATATTTTACTAAACATGTAAACCGCATATCTATCCGTCATAGACGACAGATAATCGCATACCGTTTGTTCTTTTCCGTATTTTTCTATAATCTTACAATAGCTTGACGGCAGTTTGTCCGTATTTTTATAAAAATAAGAATACATCGCCGTAAGCATACGCTCGGCTTTTTCTTCCTCTCCGCGCGCGGATTCGGAAAAATATACCCTGTCAAACATAAACGAACGCAAATTTTCGCTTGCTTCGAAAACCGTTTTATCCATTTCCACAATATTTTTACCGTATGAAGTGCGGTAAACAGATGATATTGCGGTATTAATCCGCTCTTTTGAACTTTTTCCCAATACCGAAACTATATCTGAAGGAACGTCTTTTTCTGTTAATATACCGGCGCGGATTGCGTCGTCCAAATCGTGATTTATATAGGCTATACGGTCTGCAACGGAAACGCACTTGCCTTCCAGAGTCGATGGAGCGCCGCTTTTTTTATGATTTAATATTCCGTCGCGCACCTCGTATGTAAGATTTAAACCCGCTCCGTCCTTTTCAAGCACTTCGACAACCCTTACGGATTGTTCGTTATGTTTAAACCCTGTAGGCGAAAGCTTGTCCAAAATTCTTTCTCCGCTGTGCCCGAAAGGAGTGTGCCCCAAATCGTGACCTAACGCTATAGCTTCCGCCAAATCCTCGTTTAAAGCCAAAACTCTGGCAAGACTGCGCGAAATTTGCGCCACGTCCAAAGTATGCGTTAAACGCGTTATGTAGTGATCGCCTTCGGGAGAGAAAAATACCTGAGTTTTATTTTTCAACCGCCTGAACGACTTACAATAAATAATCCTGTCGCGGTCGCGCTGAAATTCGGTGCGCATTTCGCAAGGAATTTCTTTTCTTTTTCTGCCGCGCGTATTTTCCGAAAAACATGCGTACGGCGAAAAAAATAAATTTTCTATTTCATAAGTACGTTTTTTTAACGTTTTCATTAGTTTCCCCGAATAATATTACGAAAAAATTTTGCAAATTACTTTTTATAAACAAATTTAATTTGATTTTATTTACCGAAACCGCCGCCGACAGAAAGCGTTTCTCCCGTAATATATCCGCTCTCCGCCAAATATACGCAAGCTTTAGCCACATCCTCGGGCATCCCTATTTTGCCGAGAGGAATTCCGGCTATGAGTTCTTCCAACTCCTCGCCCGAAAGATGAGAATTCATACCCGTATCGATTACGCCCGGAGATACGCAGTTAACACGCACGTTTGAAGGCGCAAGTTCTTTTGCAAGCGCCTTTGTAAACGCTATAACAGCGCCTTTTGAAGCGGAATACGCAACTTCGCAACTCGCGCCGACTTCACCCCAGACCGAACCGATATTTATTATCGAGCCTCCGCCCGAACATATCATTTTATCCACGACTTCGCGGCAACAGAGATACGTTCCTTTAACGTTAACGCCGAAAATTCTATCCCAATCTTTCGGAAAAGTATCCTGAATTACCTTTATCAGCGATTTTCCCGCATTGTTGATAAGTACGTCTATTTTACGGTATAACCCGAAAAATTCGCGAAACATTTCCTTCACCTGCATTTCGTCGGAAACGTCTGCGCGCATTAACACGGGGCAGTAACCCAACATATTTAACTCGTCCTGAGTCGCTAAAGCCGTCTCCCTGTCGCTGTGGTAGTTAATGACCACTTCATATCCTTTTTCCAAAAAAGCAAGCGCAACCGCCTTTCCTATACCCTTGGTTCCACCGGTTATCAAACAAGTTTTCATTTTATAAACTCCGTTATTTTCGAAACTATCTCTTTCACGGAAAGCCCGTTGACGTTTACCGTAAAATCGGCTGCGGATTCGTAAAAACCCGACCGTTCGGAATACAACGCGTTTATGCGTTCCTCAGCTCCGCCATTCAATAACGGACGCGTACCGTCGCCCGACGCTCTTTTAACAAGTAAAGACTTGTCCGCTTTCAAGTAAATTATATTACAGTTTCTCTTTAATTCCGAAACGTTTTCTTTACGGAGTACGCAACCTCCGCCCGTAGAAATTATTATATTTTTTCGAGCGCAGGTTTTACGGATCATTTCCGTTTCTATATCGCGGAAATATTTTTCACCGTAACGAGAAAAAATTTCGGAAATGTTTCCGTATTTCTTAACAAGTTCCGCGTCCGTATCGACAACAGTCATATGCCAAGCATTTCCGAGCGCAACGGCAACCGTTGATTTACCGCATAAAGGCATACCTATAAGCGCTAAATTTTTCATAATTTAAAGCTTTCCGCCGCAAGAATATAGCTGTTTTTGCCGAATCCGAGAACAACCCCACGGCACACTGCGGAAAGTACCGAGGTATGCCTGAAGTCCTCTCTTGCGTGCACGTTTGACATGTGCACCTCAATAACGGGTGTATCTATAGACGAAATCGCGTCGCGTATGGCTATACTGTAGTGCGTAAACGCACCCGCGTTTAAAATTACGCCGTCATATCCGTTGCCGCGTTGAATAGCAGAGCAAATTTCCCCCTCTATATTACTTTGAAAAAACGTGCATTCGTCGTTCTTGAAATACGCGGATATTTCGGAATTAATTTCTTCGAGAGACCGCTCGCCGTACACGCTTTTTTCACGCGTACCCGTCATATTGAGATTTACTCCGTTTATAAATAAAAATTTCATATACCCTCTTTGGAAAATTCGTTAAATAATTTTTTCGCGCGTTCGGCGGACGGCTGTATTCCGGTAAATATACATTCGGAAAAGTATGCCTGATAAAACAGCATTGCCGCCCCGTTTAGCGTTTTTTTCCCGAGCTTCTCCGCTATATTCAAAAAACGGCTTTTCTCCGGCGCATAAATTAAATCTACCGCAACTTCGCAATCAGAAAGCATTTCCTCTCCGACGGGCGAAATGCCTTCGGTATTGTGCATTCCAACGCCTGTGGCGTTAATTACGGCAAAGCAAGGAAATTTTTTAAGTTCGCCTAACGGTTTTACGTTGGAAAAACAATTTGAGACAGCTTCGGAACTGGTAAAATTTTTATCATATATAAAAACTTCGGCTCTGCCGTCCGCAAGTTTTTTTGCCACCGTTCTTCCCGCTCCGCCGGCACCTAATACCAAAACCCGTTTACCGGAGCAATTTATACCGTTATTTGAAAGCATCAAAGAAAAGCCTTCGCCGTCGGTGTTAAATCCTGTTTTGTCAAACGTTCTTACGGTATTAACAGAACCGAACGTAAGCGCATCGCCCTCCGTTTTCTTCAAATACGGAATTACGGAAAGTTTAAACGGTATTGTGACGTTTAAACCGTCGTATAAGTTTAAAAGTTTTTCTATTCTTTCGGGAAAGGCGGATTCAGCGACGGATACGGCTTCATATTCAACTCCGTACCCTTCGCGTTCTGCGATAAATTTATGAATCTGCGGACTTGCGGATTTTGAAACGTCTTTCCCGATTACGGCAAGTTTAAGATTTTTCATAGCTGTTTTGTATCTCCATTGCCGCGTACTCCAACTCTTTTACGTACTCTTCGAAGCTAAGTTTTACTTCTTCTACGCGCCCCTCGCTTACAGGCACAATTATACTTATGAGCCCTTCAGTATTCTTTTTATCGTGCAAGGCAAGTATTGCCGCTTTGTTTATATCGGCGTATACCGGTATTTTTTTAACGACCGCGCATATTAATTTTTTTAAGTTTTCGGGGTATTGCCCCCAGCATATACCGCGTCTTTCAGCAATTAACAGCTCGTAATACATTCCTATAAGCACATACTCGCCGTGACTTTTACGACCATAAAACAATTCAAAAGCATGCCCTGTGGTATGTCCCGCGTTAAGCGTTTTTCTCACTCCGTTAACATCGCGTTCGTCCGCCGAAACGACTTCGATTTTATGTGCTATACAGTCGAAAATGATGCTTTGCAAAAATGAAATATCGCTAAAATTTTTTATGTTTTCAAAAAGTTTATTATAAATATCCTTATCGAGCGCTCCGTACTTTACTATTTCGCCGAGTCCGCACCGTAATTCGCGAACGGGAAGAGTTTTTAAAAATAAAGAATCGGCTATAACCGCAAAAGGTTGATAAAAAGCGCCGACTGAGTTTTTTACTCCGTAAAAATCTATCGCGGTTTTTCCGCCGACCGAACTGTCTACCTGAGCAAGCAACGTTGTGGGAATTTGTATAAGTTTTACGCCGCGCATAAACATTGAAGCAGCAAATCCGGCAATGTCGCCAACCACGCCGCCGCCCAAAGCAACGACGCAACAATCGCGGTCAAGGTTGTGTTCCAACATAGCCTGCAAAATATTAAAGAGCGTTTTTTTATTTTTACTCTTTTCTCCCGCCGAAATAACATATACAGGAGTACTTACGAAAGTTTCGTTTATTAATTTTGCATATATTTTATATATGTTGCTGTCGGTTACGATAAAGGCGTTCGTACCTATTAACTGTTTTGCGTACTTTTCGAAAGCGCCGACTCCGCAATATATAACGCTCTTTGACGAAGAAAGATTTATTTCAGTAATTTTCATATTTAAATCAATTTCGCGTAGCGTTCAACGCATTGCGCCAAAGTATCTCCGCCTAGTCTTTTTAATACCGTTTGCGCTATAGCGAACGCAGTTACGCTCTCCACTATTATTTCGGCGGCGCATATTGCGGCGACGTCGCTTCGCTCAACCGACGCTTTAACGGGTTGTTTTGTTATAAAATCTACCGTTTGAAGTCCGCTCATAAGCGTAGGTATCGGTTTCATAGCGGCTCGTAAAACTATTTCTTCGCCGTTGGACATTCCTCCCTCTATACCGCCGGCATTATTGCTGTTGCGGCGGAAAGTTCCGTCGTAATAAATTTCGTCGTGAACCTTGCTCCCTTCACAATCGGCGGCGGCAAATCCCATACCTATCTCAACTCCCTTTATCGCCTGAACGCTCATAACCTCTCCGCACAAAACAGAGTCTAACTTGTCCGAATAACTCATACAACTTCCGAATCCGCTTTTCAGCCCCTTTACCCTTATCTCGATAATTCCGCCCGCGGTATCTCCGGTCGCGTAGAGTTCATCTATCTTTTTCATCGCTTGCTTCCGCACTTCTTCCGAAAGCATAAAAAGAGGTTGTTTTTTAGCGCCGCGAATTTCTTCAAAAGTATAAGTTTCGGTATCTTTAACTCCGCAAACACTCTTAACATAACCGCAAATCTCCACGCCCAAACAACGTAAAAACTGTTTGGCAATGCTACCGGCCGCAACCCGTACCGCCGTTTCGCGAGCGCTTGCCCTTTCCAAAATATTGCGGGCGTCGTCCGTTCCGTATTTTAACATACCTGCTAAATCCGCGTGCCCAGGACGAACTTTAGTCACAGTTTTTATTGCGACGTCGCAACCCTCCGGCGCCATATAATCTTTCCAGTTCGCGTAATCGGAATTAGCTATGCAAAAAGCTAACGGACTTGCAAGCGTAACTCTGTTTCTTACTCCGCTTAAAATTTCTATTTTATCGCGTTCTATTTTTTGCCGCCCGCCTCTTCCGTAACCGCTTTGACGAAGCGCCAAATCTTCGTTAATTTTTTCGATATCTATTTCAATGCCGAAAGGCAAACCTTCGATTATTCCTATTAAAGCCTTTCCGAGAGATTCCCCCGCCGTGGTAAGTTTCATTATTTCTCCTTTTTAACGGTATACTTGTTTCCTTCGCATATAACGGTTATCGTTCCGTTTTTGTCCGTTCTGTAAAAGCTATCGCGCGCATACCTTTGCGCATTGGATATAGCTTCGACGGAAGGTGAACTGTCCGTTGAAATAATCGCCGTGGACGGCTTTGCCAAATCGTAAATTTCCACACAATCCGAAACTTTTGCTCCGTGACCTGAAACTAGCAATACGTCGCAATCTTCAATTCGAACAATTTTATCCGCTATTTCGAAACCGCCGTATAAAGAATAACTTTCAACCAACTTTTTGTGCGCGCTTTGAGTGCCGTCGCCAGTCAACAAAAACGAAACGTCGCCTAATTGCAACCATAATGTTGCGCTGGCGTTTTTTATATTTTCGAGAGTGGGTTCCGAATTGAGTTTAGCATACTCTCCGTCAGGATTGGTATGAATCGAAGGCGAAAGAAAACAAAAAGAATAATTTTCCGAAAAAACGCCTGCGCCGTATTCACAGACCGCCGTTTCGGAACCGCCGCTCAACGCAACTTTACAAAAATTATCGTACCCGTCGGTCATGCCTGCGGCGTAACAATAGGGCATGAAAATTTTACCAACGTTCTTGTACTTTATCACTTCCGCAAGGCCGCCGCAATGCTCCGCCAAAACCGAAGTGCAAACCAAATAATCTATGTGTTCTACGCCGCGCACGTTCAAAAATCTTAAAAGATTAAGTTGATTTACATAACTCCCGTTGCCGCCGTCGATAAGAAGACTTTTGCCGTCTGGCAATTCCGCAAAAGTACAATTTCCGTAACCGACGTTGAAAAAAGTTACGCGAGTTTTACCTTCTTTGGGCAAATCTTTACCGAAAATTATATAAGCGGAAAGATACTTTACGGGAATAAATAAATTTGTAATTACCAAAGAAAGAACAACAGCGCCTAAAATTGCCCCTGTTATCAATATTTTTACAACCGAACGCGAAAGTTTAATTTTATTTTTCTTCATTTGAATTTATATAATTTTTAATAATTCTGTAAAGCGCCGCGGCTGAAAAACCGAGGCGCTTTATATTATTCCGCCGCTTTCAATGCAGACGCGTCTTCTTTCGATTCCGTTTGAAGTTCCGGATGTTTCATTTTCTTATCAAGCAAATATTTTTGCAAGAATATGAAACCTATTCCCGCAAATACCATAACTACGCTCCATATCTGAGACGGATAAAGCGGCACCCCGGGAATAAGCGTTCCGCGTTCGTCCGCGCGGAAATACTCTATAATAAAACGCCAGACGCCGTAAGCCGAAGCATAAACAGCGAAGTTATATTTGAATTTGAACATAAAGTACAAAAACGCCATAATTCCGCCTAAAGCTATAAGGAAAAACATTTCATATAACTGCGTAGGCATTACAAGTACGTCGGAATGAATACCGTCCGGCGCCGAGCAGGGCAATCCCCACACACCTTCCAAATCCGCCGTAGGCATACCGTAACAACAACCGCCGAAAAAACAACCGAAGCGACCGAAAGCGTGAGCGATAACTATGCCTATAGGAATAAACGGAAGCGCGTCGGTCAACCCCGCGTTCATATTATTTTGCAAAAGTTTTATTTTGGTTCGCGGAGCTATTACGTATATATACAGCCACCACACGGCAAGGAAACTGCCCACTCCGCCGATAAGTCCTCCGATAAAAGTCATTCCTTCGCCGAAAAGATTGTACCCGCCTTCAGGATTGGCGATATAATTGTAAACCGACTGAAAGAGCGCTGCAGCGAATATACCGAAACCCGTACCGAAAACTCCTATCAAAAGAATTTTATCTATCGCTTCTTCGTTAAACTTATTTTTCCACATGACGTACATCAAAAATCCGAAACACGCAAGTATTCCCAAAGCCATGCAAATACCGTAAGGATAAACTCCGAAAGACACTTCTGAGGAGTATACCTCTTTCATAAATACCCATTCGCCGTTTTTCAAACAGGCAAAAATCGGATAAGGCCACATAATAATTTACCTTCTTTAAAATTTACTAAAGGCTTGTCCGTAAAAACAAGCCCAGCGCAGTTATAACGTTCAACCGAAAAATTCACCGTAAATAGCGCGTATACATTTTTCGTAATCGTCGTTTTTAACGCCGACTATTATATTAAGTTCGCTTGAACCTTGGTCTATCATTTTAATATTTATTTTAGCCGAAGCTATGGCGTTGAAGAGTCGAGCCGAAGTGCCTACCGACGACGACATTCCGTGACCTACGGTAGCTATAAGCGCAATATTTTCTATTACCCTTATAATATCGGGTTCGACAGCATTTTTTATACCTTCCAAAATGCGTTCGAGCTTGAAATTATCAAGTTCGGCGCTCTCTATAACGAGCGACATAGTATCTATGCCGGAAGGAATATGTTCAATAGAAACTTTTTCTTTCGCCAAAACGTCCAAAACTTTACAAATAAACCCTATTTCGGAATTCATAAGCGATTTTTCAATGAAAATAACCGTAAAATTCTTTTTGCCGGCTATGCCCGTAACCGTTTTCCCGCTAGGTATATACCGACTTGTAGGCAAAATAGAAGTACCTTCGTCCTCTGGACGGAAAGTATTTTTTATCTGAACGGGGATATTGGCTTTACGTACCGGAAATATCGACTCGTTGTGCAATACGTTTGCGCCCATATAACTGAGTTCCCGCAGTTCTTTATACGAAATTGTTTTAATACATTTCGGACTGTCGACGATGCGAGGGTCGCAAGCAAGAAAACCAGAAACGTCCGTCCAATTCTCGTACAGAGACGCGCCTACGGCGCGGGCTACTATCGCGCCGGATATGTCTGAACCGCCGCGCGAAAAAGTTTTCACTTTTCCGTTTGCTCCCGTACCGTAAAACCCCGGAAAAACCGCAAGTTTAACTCTGGATAAGGCTTCCGCAACGGCTTTATAACTTCTGGTTCCGTCCAAAGCGCCGTTTTCTTTAAAGAAAATAACGTCGGCTGCGTCGATAAATTTTGCGCCGAGAGCTTCCGCCATTATACGAGCGCATAAATATTCGCCTCTGGAAGCCGTAAAATCTTCGTCGCATTCGCGCTCTATCGCTTTTTCCGTCTCGTCCAAAACGGAATTTATATCAAAGTTAAGACCGAGTTCGTTTACTATATTTTCATAACGGGCGCGGACAGCCGAAAAAGAACCGTTAGCCGAGCCTTCGGACATTATCTTTTCATGACAAGCATATAACAAATCGGTAACTTTAACGTCTCCCGAATATCTTTTCCCCGGAGCGGATACCACAATAAATTTGCGGGCTGAATCGCTTTCTATTATTTTTTTAACGTTTTTTATGACGTTTCCGTCCGCCATGGACGTTCCGCCGAACTTACATACTTTCACCGACATTTTCAATTTACCGTCATTTAATTAATTTAGCTTCAAGATAAAACCTTTTTTCGTCCTCTTCTCCCATAGAAAAGGTTTTGCGCGGAAGTTCGCCGCCCGTAACGATAAGGCGGAAAAAATCCTCTTTATTTATGGAAGGAAGCAACAAACCCGCATTATGCGATTTGGTATGTTCGATAAGCGCCGTTTCGTCATGAACATAGTCGACTTCGCCGCCGAATTTTGAAAGAAACTCGGATATATAATTATCGCATAACCGTATTCCTTGCGGAACATTAGAATCAAACGGTATTTTGCGCTTTTCTCCGTCTATTACAATATACGCCGTTTGCCCGCCCGAAGTTTTCAGTCCCTCGGCAAATATTTGCGCTTTATCCGTCTTTATAAATCTGTGTATGGGCTCGAAAGCCAGCGCGGAATCGTAAATATTTACCGCTTCGCAAAGCGCATATCTTGCAGGATGGTTTTTCTGTTCCTCATCGGAAAGAGTTTTCTTTAAATTATCCCAATATGTTTTGGCCGTTGCAAAAGAATGGTTTCCGTCGCCTACTGCAAACAGCAATTTATTTGCCGTACCGTAATTATCAGCAAGCGAATATAACAGATTTTTAACTTCTTCGGAATTTTTTATAAAAGTGCCTTTAACTTTACCGCCTCCGAACATAAGCTCGAAATCATATAAAACTTCGCCGCGCTCCACGCCGTTTAAAACGATATTGCGTTTATCATTGTAAAGCAACATGACGTGCGGCAACTCCAAAGGCGCGTTTTCACGTATTTTCACGCGAGGAGGAATTCTCTCCAAAATAGTAGCTTCAGTTGAACGAATAAGCGTTCCGTCGCCGTGAACGAAAGAATAATCTTCAAGATCTATTGCAAGAATTATACCATTACGTGTTCCCGAAGAAGTAGTTCTCTCAACCAAAACAAACCCCTCTTCAAGTTCTTTGAAAACGCCCGAAGAAAGATAAGAACGCATGTCCGCATTTATTTTTTCGATGCGGCTTTCAGCGTGAGCTTCCTTTAGGTAAACTTCGGGAAAAATAATGTTATAAGCGCTCGGCGCGCCGCGGGTAAAATTTTCAACTCTTTCCCAATATTGTCTGTCGGAAGTATACTGGTCGCAAGCAATAACGGCCCATTTATTATAATCGTTCTCTTCAGCGGGCAATAAAATTTTAGGTATTTTTATAGCGTTCATTTCAAATTCAAAGATTTATAAGCAATACGATAAGCGCGCTGAACGCGATTGCAAGAATTTTTAATCCTATATTCTTTGTAAAAAGTTCGGTAAAAAATTTTTTCATAAACTCAACCTCTTAAAGTTTGCCTTCCGCGGTAAGATCAGACCAATAATATTCTGAAAGCGCGCTTTTTATGTCGGCGGCGTCGGCGTATCTTTTCTTTACTGCACCGTTTTTAACTATCGATATAATTCCGGTTTCTTCGGAAACAACTATAACCGTTACGCTTGCCACCGAAGCAACGCCTAAAGCCGCGCGGTGACGGCTACCCATTTCCTTAGGAAGATTTTCGCTTTGAGCGAGGGGCAGGAAACAACCCGCCGCATATATTTTATTTCCCTCTATTATCATTGCTCCGTCGTGAAGCGGTGCTTTCGGATAGAAGACCGCCTCAACCATCTGAGCGGTTATATCCGCGTTTACGACCGTTCCGCTTTCTATTATTCCTTCGGGAAGATTTTCGTTTGAAAGAACAATAAGCGCGCCAATGTCTTTCTTAGACATATTTTGCACTGCGCGGACTATTTCGTCCATAATAAATTCAACGCCTGCTCCCGTAAGACGTTCGCCTTTACCCTTTTTTACGCTTGCATCGAGCAACGAACGCTTTATTTCCGTATGGAACATCGTAAAAATCAAAAGCGCAACTAAAATTATTATTATCAAAAGAAGTTGAGAATCGAAATTTGAAAACGCGAAAGCAACGCCGAATACCAATACAAAAGAGATAACGGCAAATATGAATTTCTCGGCTTTATTGTATTTTAAAACTTTGAATACAAAGTAAAACAATACGGCATAAACCAAAAACTGTAATATTACCGAAACATATTGTTGAGGCAAAGTTTCCGTAAAAAACTTAATGAAAGCAGTTTGTATTTTCTCCCAACTCTGCATAATGATAATCCCTTGTTAATTTTATTATATTAAGT
>CATKAP010000293.1 GCA_949746255.1 uncultured bacterium | reverse complement strand
GGGATGTAGTTAGAAGACCCTTCGGCAAACCTTTCAAAAATCATATCTATCTTTTCAGGTGGAATGTAGACATGCGGCTTGCTTCGAGATTTTATCTTCTCGTTTCTTTTCATCGGTAGCTTAACGCTGTACATCGGGTTAAACTTAATTATGTTCTGTTTAACCGCAAAGTTTAAACTACCAGATAATATGCCTTTGATGCTCGATAACGTATTTCTACTTATACCGGTAAGGGCTGTTGCTGTTATAAATTCTTGTAAGCATTGAGCAGTCAGGGCGGACATCTTATAAATCCCAAGAGTGGGTTTGATGTAAAGTCTAATGCGTTTCTTATAATTATGGATGGTCTCTGGCTTCCAGTTAGATTCACCGAAATTTGCCACCCAGTAATCTAAGTAATCGCTAAAACTTTGCTCGGAGGGAGTGAATAGGATGCCTGCCTCATTGTATTCAGCATAAGCTCTATTCCCTGCAGCCTCAGCTTCTTTCTTGGTTTTAAAGCCACAAGCTGAGCAACGCTTTCTTTTCCCGTCAACTTTTGCACATTCAAAAATGTACTGCCAAGTCTTACCTCGTTTTACGGTTCTTACTTTTGACATCTCCTAACCTCGTTTAATCTTCTAAATTCATAATATTGAAAGGGTCTGTCAAGTCTTTACCTTCGTAGTTCGCAAGAAACGCAAGAAGGCTTTCTCGTCTTACTTTATATTGACCTAATTTTAGGAAGGGGAGTAGACCGCTTTTCCTCAACTTGTGTATATAATCTACGTTCGTCTTTAAAAGCTCGGCAACTTCCTTAACCGTATATAAAATGGTTTCTATATTTTCACCTTTCATTATTATGTATTTCTCCGTAGGCGGAGATGCAAATCCTTTAATAATTTAACAGTACACAAGTGGTCGAAAGTGTCTAAAAATATAAAGCCACAAGTGCCTTATATTTCCATAACATTCTTCAACCAACTTGTATATTCTTTTTTCAAGAGCCAAGTTAAATCCTTGCTTGAATTAAAGTATGTCATAATCTTGTCGTATAACGGCAAGTCTTTTTTATCATTGTAGATATCAATAAAGAGCTTATTCTTACGCAACTTCCTTAAAGAGATATCAATCTTTTGAGGGTTATTGTTGTTAAACTTTTTGATAGCCAGTTTTAAGCTGTCTATATTAACCTTTTCTTCTGTGTTGGCAGCGCCCGTATCTCTCACTCTAAAAAGATATTTGGAGTTCTTGTAATAAACTATTCTTCCAGAGGGATAGCCTTGGTGCGTATCAGTCATTGAAAGAGTTTTAAGAATGTTGTACTCTTCAGATTTTAGTGATATGAGCATACCGTCTTTCTTTACACAATAATCTCCCTCGAAGACTACCAAATCGCTATTTAGGACATCCGCCATTTGTTCGAGGCTAAACCCGTACCAACCCAAGATGCAGATTGATTTTAAGTAAAGCATATTGATGGAGGGGTTGACATTTGGAATTTTTGCCTTGCCACAGTAATCAATATAATCGATTAATTCCTGAAGTGATTTGAAGTAGCCTTTATTGGCTACCAAATCAAGAGCCTCTTCTCTGTTAGGGATGGAAATATTCTCGACCCCGACATAGCTTAAAAGATTAGTTAACCAGCCCTTTATCATAAAGTATTTGCTGTTTGAAACCGTTGATGTTTCGCCAGTAAAGAGGGTGGAGTAAAATCTTTTGTCTTTAGACTTTAAAGCGTCAGCGGTAATCGGCTCGCCAAGCTGCTCCTCAGTGAACTTTAACCAATTTGTAATCCTTGTTACAGCTTCGTCAGTAGCTGTGGGGAAGTATTGTTTTAAAAAAGCTTCAGTATCCATAAAAACCTCCTTAGTATTATATCTTAGCAATTGTCTTTTTGTCAATCTGATATAAATATCTATATGTATAAAGGAGGGTGAAATATTTTTTTTATTTCTTTATTGCTTGCTTCAATAAGAAAACGAGTATCTCATTTTTATCTTCAAGCCACAGGTCAATATTGAATGCTATTGACTTGGTGTATCCGTCATCTTCTATGTATGGGTCAATCTTAGGAGTGTTCTCACCGTCAGTAAAGACTGTTGCCGATAAGCAAATGCTTTTGTCTTTAATTTTAACGTGGCAGAAGCAAATCAACTCGCTAAGGTTGAATGGTAAGTGCTGTGCGTAATCCTCAATGTTGTACTCAAAAGTAATATCATTTTCATCATTAAAGTTTACCTCGTTAGCATTCGCTGCTTCAAAAGGTATGGCAAACTGAAGTCTTCTTTCGTCGATAATTTTGTTGCTTGAGAAATTCATTATTTTACCTCGCTATTCCTTAATATATATTGTTCTAAATTATCCAATTTCCCTACAAT
>CATKAP010000292.1 GCA_949746255.1 uncultured bacterium | reverse complement strand
CTGCTATTCCCCATTTACCACTAAGCAAGACGATTTCGGGCTGTACGTCTATGTATACAACCCCCGCGGGCTTGATTGGACGAAGAAACCCGCCGAAAATAAAATACAATTCCGCTACACGGGCAAAACAACTACCAACTTTGACAAATACCCCTTGCAATTCCTTAACAAAAGCGAAGCGGCGGGCTATGAGGGCTTATTTTACAAGTTTAAAATAGTTTTATCTGATACGGAGCGAACGGCAATTTTAAGCACAGTTAACAGCTCGGCGCGCGTGTACGAAGTAAGCGGCATCGAGCTTTGCGACAGCAACAATATAAACGCAACCGACTATAACATATCGAATATTTACACTTATACGGGCTATGCAAAAGGCTATGGCGCGGACGGTACCGACACCGACACGTTAAGCTGCACGTCGGACGGGTTAGCAACGTTAACGCTTGACGTGCACCCGACGTTTTACCGCCCCGACGGGAGCAACGGCAAAGACCAGTACACGCAGGACAGCCTGCAAAGCGTTTATTTTTCCATTCCTAACGACATTCTGAACGAATACGGCGGCTTGTCTGCCGTTCACGCAACCTGGCTTAACGCGGTAACGTCGCCGTTCCTGGTTACAGGCAACAAGACAATTTATCAGCAGTTGGAAAACTATGTCGGGCGCGATATAGGCAACACAGGAAGAAATAAAAACGTCGGTTATGGAATTTACGGGGCATATACAACACAGGGCAATTCAGTACTTGGGGATACTTATGTATACGCAAGCATTGCCTATAACCCTTGGCAAACAGTAAACGATGCGCGGCTGTTACCACAGTTAAACGGCTTGTTTTACGCGGACAGCGGCAACGCGGATAATTACAAGGTTTCTTCCGAAGATTTGCTTGAATGGTTTATAGACTTTTCTGAACGTTTCGGAAGTACAACGGACGGGCTTATCCTGGATAAGTACTCCCCCGCGCTCTTTGATAACGTTGACGAAAAGTTTACGGATATGAATATCCAGGCAGACGATAAATATTCGCTGACAAGCGAGAAAATTTCGCAAGATTGGTGGCAAAAGATTTTCGGCGGCTCGTATGTTTCTTCGCATAAGACTTTTGACAATATCGAAGCGATACACAAAGTGACGGACGAAGATTTCAAAAGCGGCAATACCGAACTTATTTGTGACAATCTTTACATAAACAACGGTGACTATTTAAAGTTTAAAGCCTTTTACGATTTAGCAAAGGTTGCCGACAAAACGGTTTTTTTGCTTCGCTATCAAGTAAGCGATTACAAAGCTTGGGAAGCTACGGAGCGCGAGTATTACGAACGCTCAACTATTTTAATTGGTGACAAGACAGACGAACGCACAGTTGACACAAACGCGTATTTCTTCCAGGAAACGGCAAACCTTGACTTTGATATTATTGACGTCACTTGCAACAAGGGCGACATTAAAACGGTTATTGCCTGCATTTCTTCACCGCAAGACATTGTGAACCCGTCAACGCCGCCCATAAATACAACCACTGAAACTTGGCTCGATAAAATTCTTTTATGGCTAAGTCGGTTATTAAGTAACTTGCCTTGGTGGGGTTGGGTCATTTTGATAGCTATTGTTCTTGGAATTGTGGTTGGTATTCTTTCAATATTTTTTCCTGCCCTGCGGGGGATATTTAAAGCAATTTGGTGGTTTATTTCCGCGCCGTTCCGTGGCATAAAGAAGCTTGTCAAGCGCGGGCGAGAACGTCGGGAACGTAAGCGAGCAGAACACGAGAAACAGGAGCAAACGAACAATGCGCAACAAAAAGCAAAAAAACCCCGAAAAGGCAAGAAAAAGAAAAATAATAAACGCCGTAATAATTGAAATCGTCGTAATGATAATCGGCACGCTGTGCGTGCTCCTGCCGTTACCCTGGCGATTGTTTGTGCCTATCATTATAGGCGCCCG
>CATKAP010000291.1 GCA_949746255.1 uncultured bacterium | reverse complement strand
GAGCCCTGCGAATATATTCGCAGGGCTCCTGATTCTTATTAATTTCCATTCAATAATCTACTGTGAAAAAATATACATCCACACTTGCCGTCAGTCCAGTCACCAAATCCGTCACAACTATATTTACATAGCCCACAGTCTGTTCGGCAATTTTTTCTACGGTTAAAATTCCGTTTTTCAAAGTACACCTGACGCCGTCCGTCATTGAATTTTCAAAATCTATTTTCGGTTCGGAATAAACTCCGGAACCGCCGTAAATATTGATTTTTGTGGATTTTTTGTCGGTTATACCGTAAATTTCTTCGTTTTCCGCCTCTATCTTAACCGTTTTAACGCCCCACATCGCATATAAGGAAACGTTTGACGAAATACCCCACGGTTCTTGCGGCGACATGTCTGCGCTGTAAAAATTATGAATAACATCGCCGTTTTCGTCCAAATAACAATAACCGAGAAACTCGTATCCCAACCTATTGGGCGCCGCCGCGCCCTTAGGCAAAAATTCGCCGAAAGTCGCCGTAACCGAGTCCGTTCCGCCAACGCCTCCGTTTTTATCAAGCGTTACCGTATATTTATTCGGCTTCCAATGTGCATAAAGCACGCCGCCGCGCCCTTTATCCCATTTTTTTACAGGAAGCATTTCCCCGTTAATATACATATTTCCGCCTTCGGGGCTGTCGAAATATCCGCAAAAGCCGTATCCCTCCCTCACGGGAGCCTCCACGGTAAAAGAAATTTCGCCCGTCAGCGAAACTTCAATAAGGCTTGTTCCGCCTTCGCCGCCGGAAAAATCGAAATTCACAGTAAATTTAGTTTCCAGAATTGTAGAAACCATTAAATTAACGTTTACAAAAACAATAATCAGACAAACGGTAAAAACGACGGCGATTATTTTACAAACCTTTTTCCTTTCTCTGAAAGCCAACAGTATAATTCCGTAAATAAGCATTGCACATGCCGACAAAGACGGCACAAAAACCATAGCAACGGAAAACACAACCAAACTGATTATAACCGTTAAATAATTTTTATTTTTTATATTTAAATAACAGGCTAAAATTAAAACAATCGACGCAATCAGGCCGATACCGGACATTATTATCAGAAAAAAAAGCAAATTAATATCTGCGCCGCCGACAGCTTTAAAAAAATCTGAAACAAACAAAACATGATTTCCTCTGCCGCCGAAAGACAAATACTGCAAAAGCTGTCCGCCGATAAAAGAAAGAGCCACAATGCAAACGACAATTGCGGTAAAAACCGTAGTTTTTGTTAATGTAACACGACGAGCCGAACGGATTCTTTCACGCTTTATGCACGGCGGCTCGGCTACGGATGGTACGACTTTTATATCCTCGATAATTTTAACGGGTTTATCTACAATTATCGCCGGACGCTTATTGCCGCATACGAAACATTCGCCGATAGAATCGTCGTTATTTGTAGAGCACATTTCGCAAACCCAACTCAAACCGCGTTACCTCCCGCTTAAACTTAACCCGAATTTTTTATACCAATCAAAATTTTTAATATGCGTTGAACAACAGAGAGGCAAGATTATCCGACAATTGTTCATTTCCTTCGTAGAAATTTTCAAAGTTTATGAAGTACGTTCTATCCCATTCACGGCCGATTTCCGTCCACGGTTCCTCATCGGGCGCAATTATTAACATTCGCCGCCCGTTTCCTAGAGTTTTCCATTCAGAATACAATTCCTCTGTATCTTCCGGCATATTTTCAGGATAACTTTCACAATTCTTCATATCTCTAAATTTACAGGCCGGCGCGTCCGTTATTAAAACAACGGTTTTTCTGCGATTATCGTAAGAGTTATCCCAATTCGACCGTACGGCTAAAGTTAAAGCTTCAAGCGCATTTTCAGACAGATCGGTTCCGCCGGAAACCTCGATGCCGTTTAAAAAACTTGTCAGTTTCTCCCGCTCCTCCGGCAAGAAAAAAAATTCCGACTCCGTTAAACGGTTTGCTCCGCACAAACAGGCTCCGAAAGTTATAAATTTTACTCGTAAACCGAAATCAGACTTTCCGCGTAATTCAGATTCTTTTTTTAACTTTTCAAAAATTCCAGTCAAATCGATTTTCACCCGGTCGATTATTTTAGCCATACTGCCATTAACGTCCAAGCAAAAAACCATGTCGGTATTAAATCCCCTGCCAAATTTAACGATATTCATAAACAGACTTTTTTATATAAAATTTTTTATTTATTTGTTAACAAAAATCCGACGGATATCCGTCGGATTTTTCTTTATTCGTCGAGTTGCGACGTTGGAGCTACTGGCCGGATTCGAACCGGCGACCTGCTGATTACGAATCAGCTGCTCTACCAGCTGAGCCACAGTAGCATAAGTTATTCGTTTCTATCGTTTGCCAACCAACCGACTATTTAATTATATCAAATAAAAATAATTTTGCAAGCAATTTTAAGCGCATTTTCACCGCTTGACCAAATTTTAACTCAACATAAAACGGATTTACCGAAAATACAATATTAATATATGAATCCGAATATAAGAAAAATAACGCCGTTTGCAATTGCGGTAACAAGCATTATATCGTTTACTATAATACTGTGCGTTTTCGCTTTTTCATTTTCGGGCAAAGAGTTAAATTTCAGCAAAACTTACTATTTTGTTTGCTATGCAATAAGAGACAACTCCGTCTCCGCCGGTTCCATTTCAGGCGCGGTCTCTGAGTACGGCGGCGCCGGATACATTCTGGAATACGGCGACAATTTTTATGTAACCGTTTCATGCTACTATAAAGAAACTGATGCAAAAACAGTTTGCGAAAGCTTGAAAAAACGTGATTTGAACTGTTCCGTTCTGACAGTAGACGCAGAAAATTACCGTTTAGGCGGATACGGCAGGGAAACGGAAATTCAACTGTTCGAAGGAAATTTAAACACGTTACACACCCTTTCTTCCATGGCGTATAATTGCGCCAACTCGTTAGATATCGGAGAATACGGCCAAAACAACGCAAAAGGAGTTATTAACGGTATTTTGGGAGGATTGAACGGTCTTATAAAGGCAAATTCCGACAACTGTTTTTCAAAAGAATTGAGAAGACTTTACGCCGTATGCGCCGACATGAACGAGGGCTATATCTATTCAAAAGACATGAGAAAATTACAAATAGCCATTGCCGATACCATTATAAACATAAAATTGCGATAAATTATATATTTACGTTGTAAAAATTAACTTGTTGCACATTATAACGGTATGAACAGAAATTTCACCGCGCTTTGTGCAGCCTTGCTTATGTGCGCAATTATGATAGTATTTTACGGAAGCGCGTTACTCGGTAAAAGCGGCGTTTCGTTCGCGGAAGACGCTCCGCCCAAAAACGTTATTTATCTGACGTTCGACGACGGACCGAGCAACAGAGTTACCCCTAAAATTTTGGATATTTTAAAAAAAGAAAAAGTAAAAGCAACTTTCTTTATAGTCGGTAAAAGCGCAGAAAGCCGCGGCGAAATCATAAAAAGGGAAATTGCCGAAGGTCATACCGTCGGCTTGCATTCGTATTCTCACGACTACAAAAAAATTTACGCTTCACCGAAAGCTCTTTCGGAAGATATTGAACGTTGCAACGCCGTACTCGAAAAAATAACCGGCAGCAGAAGTAATTTATACCGTTTCCCCGGCGGAAGTTTCAATTTATCCGAAAGGCTTAAAACGTCGGTAAAGGATAAGGGTTACAGGTACGTGGATTGGAACGCTTCATTCTGCGACGGAGACATATCCAACCCCGACGCCTATACGCTTTACAAATCTGCAATAAACACGGTGGCTTGTC
>CATKAP010000290.1 GCA_949746255.1 uncultured bacterium | reverse complement strand
ATCCCATTTGGGAAAGTTCTTTACATAAATTTAAATAAAACGCGTATATTTTTTCCCGCTTCTTTTTGCCCGCCATAAAATCTACAATTTGCGAATGAGAAATTCCCGGTTCTATACAACTTCCTCTGTAAACGCCGAATTTAGCGGAATTTTCGCAAACTAACCCGTCGGAAGGCTGCCTGTCCAATTTTTTGGTAAAATAATAGGGAATTCCCATAATAAAATCGTCTCTTCCACGCTTTATAGCCGTGGAATAACTTTGGCAATATACGTTTTGCGAAAATACGTAAACCTTTTCATTGACGTCCGTTACCGCTTTAAGCTGCTCGCAAACGGCAAGGGAATCAGGCTTTTCGTCGCCGAACATCTTATACCATAAATTCAGCCAAAACGCTATAAATTTTTTTGTTGTTTTAGGCATTTTGAGTAAAAGCGAAGCGAAGTGCGAGCCTTTATGAGGAGTGCAAAGCGTAGTAAACGAAGCAACTTTTTCCTGCATTTCAAGATTTTGCAACATATAAACGGAATCAAGCCCGCCTTTGGAATGAGCGATTATATTTACTTTTTCCACGTTCTCGGTCTTTAAGATATCCAATATTTGGCTTTTTAACTGTTCGGCGTTATTTTCAACCGTACCGAAGCCGTCGGTTTTGCTTGTATAAACCTTATAGCCGTTCCTTTTCAGAATATTTTCGATACGCCCGAACGCCTTAAAAAATTTTATATCCTTTAAGACTATGCCGTGAACGAGAATAAACGGATATTTGCTTCCCGCAACCTCTTCCATCTTTTACTCCTCTTTACGTATATCTTCATCGCCCAATTCTATAATTTTTTCGTCCTCGTCCTCTTCGCCTTTTCTAACGAAAACAGCCGCCGTCAAATCAAGCACGCCGTCGGCAATAAGCGAAGCACCCGCAAAAATCATAAGCGCGTTGTGCGAAGAGAAAGGGTTAAACGCCAAAATAACCCCGAGCACGGCGGAAACCACGGCAAGCACAAGAATAAACCACGCCGATTTGCTTTTTAACTTAAACAGCGCGACGGATTGCTGAACTTTAACAGCGCCGTCCACAATCAGCGCAATTCCGAAAATTACCGTAATAAATTCCGCCACCAACGCGGGTTTTACAAATAACAATACGGCAACGCATATAAGCGCGACTCCCGCGGCAAAATCAAACGACCCTTCCCTTTTAACGCTGTAAGAAAAATAAGTTATCAAAAGAATTACTCCCCAAAGCGCAAGCACGCCGCCCGCAAAATAACATATTACTGTAGCGGAACCGTCGGGGAAAATAATAAACAGCAACCCTATTATAATAAGCGCTATGGAAACGCCTATGTTGCCGATTTTAAGTTTTTTTAAAAAACGCTTTATCTTATCCATAAAATCACCTTACTTTATTATAAACCCGATGTTTACGGAATAACCCTGTTATTTGAAAATTCCCGCGGCTTTGCCGCGGGAATTACGTTTATATTAATATTTTTCGCGTTTCTGATAAGACGTATGTAAAAGCTCGTGCGCCTTATGGCTGTTAGGCTCGCCGAAAAACTCTTTATAAAGTTTTTCAACTGCAGGAGTATCGTGAGAGCAACGGAGTTTATTGTCGCTGTCGCTGTCGTAAAGCGCTTGGGCGCGAACGGTTTTAAGGTCTACGCTGTTACGCACTTCGTCATGCACGTAGGGCTGACCGCCGCCGTTTATACAGCCGCCGGGACAAGCCATAACTTCTACAAAAGTATAATCCTTTTCGCCGCTCTTGATAGCGTCCAAAACTTTTCTAGCATTGCCTAACCCGCTTGCAACGGCAACTTTAACGGTTGCGCCGCCCACGGTGTATTCCGCTTCTTTAACGCCTGCGGTTCCGCGCACTTCCTTAAATTCCAACGGAGCGCCGCTTCCGCCGAGCTTGAAAGCCGCCGTTCTCAAAGCCGCTTCCATAACGCCGCCCGTAGCGCCGAAAATAGCGCCCGCGCCGCTCGCCGCGCCGAAAGGCTCGTCAAATTCCGCGTCGGAAAGGTTTACAAAATCAATGCCCGCTTCCTTAATCATTTTGGCAAGCTCGCGCGTGGTTAAAGCCGCGTCGGTATAACCGCCGAGTTCCTCGCGTGAAACTTCGTATTTTTTCGCCGTGCAGGGTATAACGGAAACAACGTAAAGCTTTTCGGGGTCTATGCCGTTCTTTTTGCAATAATAAGTTTTCAAAAGCGCGGAGAACATCTCCTGCGGGGATTTGCAAGTGGAAAGATTGGGAATGAATTCGGGATAATAGTGTTCCAGGAACTTAACCCAACCGGGACAGCAACTCGTAACCATAGGAGTTGTTCCGCCCTTTGCGAGCCTGTCTAAAAGCTCGTTTGCCTCCTCCATTATGGTAAGGTCGGCGGTAATATCCATATTGAAGCATTTTACTTCGCCAAGCTGTTTTATCGCGGCGACCATTTTACCTTCTACGTTTGTGCCTACGGGCAAACCGAACGCTTCGCCGAGGGTTGCGCGTACGGAAGGCGCGGTATAGAACACAACTTGTTTATCGGGGTCTACGATCGCTCCCCAAACGTCCGCTACGGCGCTTTTTTCGTAAAGCGCGCCTACGGGACAGGCTACAACGCACTGTCCGCAGTTAACACAGGGCGTGAACGCAAGCGAAACGTCGTAAGGCGAACCGATAACCTTTGCATAACCTCTGTTTTTGGGACCTATCGCGCCGATTGTCTGATTGTTGCACGCCGCAACGCAACGCGTGCACATGATGCACTTACTGTTATCGCGCACTACAGAAGCCGACAAGTCGTCTATTGGCTTTAAATCGTGGTCGGTACCGTATCTGTCCTCTTCCGCGTTATATTCCAAAGCCAGCTTTTGCAACTCGCAGTTCATAGAACGAACGCAGCTCAGACATTTCTTCTTATGCGTGGAAAGAATAAGTTCAAGCGTAATTTTTCTCGATTTTCTTACGCGGGGAGTGTTGGTGCGCACCTCCATACCCTCGGAAACAGGGTGAACGCACGCGGCGACCAAACCTCTCGCGCCCGTAGCCTCTACAAGACACATGCGACAGGAACCCACGCACTGCACGTCTTTAAGATAGCACAGAGTGGGAATTCTTACGTTGGCGAGCTTAGCCGCCTGCAATATAGTGGAACCTTCCGGCACGCTCACAGCAATGCCGTTTATTTTCAAATTAACCATGTCCGCCTCCCTTTACTTCTTAATTATCGCGTTAAATTTGCAATGTGCTATACACTGCCCGCACTTGATACATTTGGCAGTATCTATTTCGTGTACGCTCTTTACCGCGCCCGAAATCGCGTTCGCGGGGCAGTTTCACGCGCAAAGCGTACAGCCGCGGCATTTATCGGGAACTATGTAGTAATTCAAAAGCGATTTACATACGCCGGCGGGGCACTGTTTATCAAAGATATGCGCCTTATATTCTTCTCCGAAGTGTTCCATAGTCGAAAGTATGGGGTTAGGCGCCGACTGCCCGAGCGCACACAGCGAAGAAGCCTTCATATGCTCGGCTATTTCCTTAATTTTTTCCAAATCTTCGGGTTCGCCCTTGCCCTCGCAAATTCTTTCGAGAGTTTCCAAAAGCCGCTTGGTGCCTATACGGCAGGGATTGCATTTTCCGCAACTTTCGTCCGCGGTGAACTCAAGATAAAACTTAGCGATATCAACCATACAGGTATCTTCGTCCATAACTATAAGTCCGCCCGAACCCATCATGGAACCTATGGAAACCAAATTATCGAAATCCATGCCGATGTCTATATATTTAGCGGGAATACATCCGCCCGAAGGTCCGCCCGTCTGCGCCGCTTTAAACGCTTTGCCGTCGGGTATGCCCCCGCCTATGTCGTTGATAATAGTGTTT
>CATKAP010000289.1 GCA_949746255.1 uncultured bacterium | reverse complement strand
TGGTGTGCTCACGAATAATCCGCCGTTTGATGAACAATTATTTGCGCTCAACAATTATAGTATGTCTGCTTCGCCATTAAGATAAGGCTTTAGCATTTCAGAACATTTTTTTAAGCAGCCGTATTTTGTAGCGTATACGATTGCAGCTTTCATAAGATCGCCTCCTTACGATAAATCATGTCGAACTGTTCTATATGCTTTCCCAATATTGCTATCGCTTCTTTTTCTTTTTCAACAATGCCGTCATATTTATTTAATAAAAGAAAAATTGGTGCAAAGAATTGTAGTGCCATTATTTCCGGGTCTGCTTGCCGCATAAAACCTTGATTTATCATTTCTTCAAAAAGCGCGGCCTGATAAGAAATGGCAGTATCAATATAGACTTCTCGGTAGATACGGTCGATTTCTTGATTTTTGTATTTCTCAATAGAAAGCATTTTGCGAAATTGAGAGGCATAAGGGTCTTTTAAGTAAAAGTGAAAAATCTCACTACTGATCTTTTTTAATATCTCGTTGCCACCCGTTGCGTATTCCTTTGCCATCTCCCGCAATTCTCCATTGGGCAGCTGAAAAGATGTGGAAGCGTCCCTAAAGCGGGATTGCATTGTATCAACCAATGTATCAAAAATTTCCTGCTTGCTTTTATAATGTTTGTATAAAGAACTTTGTTTAATTCCAACTTCTGCCGCAATATCGCGCACTGTTACTCCATCATAACCTTTATCTGCAAACAGCTTTAGGGACTCAAATAAAATGATGTCTTTTGTATTTCTTTTAGCCATGTCGATACCCCACTTACAAATAATCAAAATGAGCAGGAGCAGAGCAATAAAGCCATATACGAGAGCCTTCAATAAATGCTATTTGAACAAGGCTCACGATAGCAATAATGTAAAAGATATGTTGTCTATATTCCAGCTTAAAGATTGATACTATTCCGAGCAACCACACAATTACACTTGCTGCCCAAAAAACAATAGATTGAATACTGCTAACAGAAAATAACCCCATTTCTACGCTGCCGTCAGTGGCAAATATAATAGAGTTAGAATATAGATCACGGACGTTTGCAAAATACCAAAATGCCCCATGCAGCAAGATAAAGAGAAGAAGAATCATGCCCCATTTTTGAATTGTCTGCCGACCTAAATATCCCCATAACATATAGGCAATATTTGCACCTAACAAAAGTGTACTTATAATTGTAATGCTGTTCCCGAAATATAGTTTTAACATGTTCATATACTCCTTTTCCATTTGGCTACCGTTTGTTCTCCTTCTATTTTAGCTACTATTTGTTCGCCTGTCAATCCCCTAAACGGAAAAAGTAAAGCATTTTAATGGGAAATGTATTATTCAATGTATCTAAAGTGCATATTACATCACTCCCGGCGTATCATATGAATTATAAAATGTATAGGGGTGATGTGATATGCCAAAAGAGCGAGAGAAAGAGAGCTTTGCCAGCTTGGGCGACGACATTAAGGCGGCCCGGCAAGTTCTGAACATATCCCGCAGAGAATTGGCCAAAATGGTGAACATCGACCCTCGTTACCTTGCGAATATTGAGAACAGCGGCAGCCTTCCGGTTTTTTACCAGCTGGTGAAGATATGCAAGTTGCCCGTGGAACGATACTTTTTCCCGGAGGCCGGGGAGCAGGACGACCCGGAGCGGCAGCGGACGGCCCATAAATTGAGCCTATGCCCGAAACAGTATTTGCTGGTGATTGAGGGGACCATTGACGGGGCAATCGGGATTGAGGAAGCGGAGGACGCCTAACGGCGGCCCCGCTTTTTTCACGCCTATCCGAAGGGCCGGAAACGAAGTGCAACATAACGGCCATTTTTCAATTTTTCGCTGCCGCTCAAAACTGAAAAATTTGCTTGTTGGTGGCTCGCCCCCAATCCCCCGGACAAGTGCGCTGCGCGCCCCTGTCGAAACGCCCCTGCGGGCGGCTGCGCGTCCTGCGGACGCTTCCCAAAATCACACAGCCCGGCGTCACCGCTGGGCCTGTTCCTTCTCTTTTTCCGGCTGGGTCGGGGCGGTGGATAACAGCCTGTCCACGTTGGCCTTGGCCGTCAAAATCTCCTGCATATCCTTCTTGGCCTTGACGTATTCCGCATAGTCTTTTTTCTTCCCGGCCAGCAGTTCGGCATACTCCGCTTGCAGGGCCTTGATGGTGGGGAGCTTCTTTAGGCCCAGCTCGTCAAAGGCAGCTTTGGCGGCCTTATGAATCAGGATTTCCGTTTCATGCTCCCCATAGAATTTCCGGCTATACCCGTCCTTGCGGTAGGCGGCGTAAACGTCGCGGGTCTTGGCGTAGCCCACGATCTGCTTTTGCTGCGCGGCTCGTACTCCATGCCCTTGAAATGGCCGAAGTGTTGGAGAATCCTTTTCTCGTTCTCCTTGAAATCGTTGTAGTCGAACCGGCGCGGCCCGCCGTCGTCAAAATTCAGGGTGACGAAGGCGGCGGGAAGGGTGGCCCGCTTCACATGCTCGGCGTGTTGCAGACATCGTGTCCTCTCTAATCCTAATACGGTTTCGCTCCCACAAAGAGAGAATAAGAGCCATCCCATATTACTTGTTACTCCCATCTGAAAAAGCGAAAGGACACACCGATACAAATGACAGCAAGTACCGC